>NZ_CP026241.1:0-200651 GCF_002903305.1 Citrobacter freundii complex sp. CFNIH9
AATGTTGTAACTATATGTGCCGTGCCGGGGCCCGTCGCGTAGCGATGGGAGCTACTTTAGGCAGTTGCCGAACCGGCGCGGACGTGAGTCCGCTGCAAGGGCGGGCATTTTCAGGAGCCTGTCCACAGGTCAGGCGACGAACAGGTTATATATTTATATGAATGAAATAAAAGATATTTAAAAGAAGTACAGAGCAGGTTTTTAAAGGAAGCCACGCACTTTGAAATCAGGTCGGCTGGCGCTCTGTAAGCATAACGGTTGTAACCTTATGGAAAGGTCCCTTGCAGTTATTTGTGGGTAACTGAATCTGGCGACGAGATGTGGCCACTCTGATGCAATTTCTGGCCATTCTGATGGCGGAATGGGGTGAATGTCAGGAAGGACGGCCGTCATTTCGTGCAGAAAACCGTCAACGATGGACTGCAGACGTGCGAAACCCTCCGGCGCCAGCCGGATTTTTCACACAGGAAGGGTTATATGGGGACGGTGGCCAGCCGCGTGTAGTTGTTACCACGCGACATCAGCATGCGCTCTTTCACGCGCCGCTCCAGCTCACGCTGGAGAGCATCCCTGTCGCCGACGAAACGCCCTTTGGCGTAGTCACGCGTCAGCTGCTGTTTCACCAGCGTCACAATGTCCTTACGGGCTCTGTCCGCGTCACGTCGGGCGCGGGCGCGCTTCAGGCCATGCTGTTTACGTTCGGACTGGTAGCTGCGGAACCGTTCGCGCACAAACCGCCAGGCCTTCGCTATCAGCTCGTCCATCTCCAGCGGCTTCAGGTTCTGCTTCTTACGCTGCTGATTCTCCCATTCCACACGGCTGCGCCTCGCGGCCACAACGGCCACGTCAGAGACGTCGAGCGCGGAGAACAGTGCCGGCGTGAAGGTGGTATCGGTCGGGATATTGCAGCCAATCTGCGGGTCATACTCGGTCTGATAGGTAATCAGCCCCAGCTCCGCCATAAACGTCAGCGCCCGCGTGGCGCGGGTGATGGACAGATTACCGCTTTTCGACTCGGTGGCGAGACCGCACTCGATGGCCAGATTGGTGATGGAGCGCTGAACGCGGTTGGCCAGCGGGTCATAGTGGAAACACAGCCCCTGGAGCAGGGCATCGATGGCCCGGCGGCGCAACAGTGGCGGCATCCGGTGACGTTTACCCAGCGAGCGTAAGAACGCCACATGGATGGAAAAGTCAAAACGGGACGTGAAGCCTTCGGCTTTCGCCATCAGCTTACGACAGAACGGCAGTGTCTTTTTGCCTTCACGCGGCGTGAATGCCGGGTTCGGGTTTTTGACCTGACGGTAATGGGAGAACAGGGTCTGGGCGTCAGTCACACCTTCCCGCACTTATGTTGCACGGAAGGAGTAAATGGCACAGAAACGGGTATTGCAGTTTTCTGAGCATAAAACTATACTCCCTGCATAGAGCAACAGCTTCTATACAGTTTAAGTAGGCCCCGTTAATCTTCTCTTAGTCGCCAAACCTGGTGAAGATTATCGGGGTTTTTGCTTTTCTGGTCCCGGGTAGACACCTCATCAGAACCAGTTCCCTGCCACCTTATGGCGTGGCCAACCAAGAATTCACTAAAACGATCAGTAATCTAGCATCCAATGAGAAAACGTTCAAGAATGTGAAGTCTTTACATCGAGAACGCCGCGTTCAGAAAGTTCACGTTCGAGTAAGGTCTCAATAAACTGAGCTTGAGTGAGCCCTTCCTCTTCACAGATCGTAATCATCCAATCTTTAAGAGGATTTTTAACAAAAACCTTCACTTCTTTATGTGTTTCACGTTTACGCGCAATCGCGGCAAGCTGTCTTTCACTCGCCGACATCGGCTTACCTTTTCGGTAAGAACGCTTTTCTTTCGATGAGGAAGTTACTGCATTTTCGATCTGCGACATCTCTGCCTCCTCAAGGATCAAACTTGGATCGTTTGCAGAGAATACTACAGATATCTGAAATCAGCGACTTAACTTTACGCGAAGGTGTGAGCCATGTTGGCGCATGGTTCACCAGGATAGATGTAGATTGCGGATCAAATGACGATGCGACTTAGTATGAAGAATGCCAGTCCGTTCCTCCGTCCCAGCGCGACTGCCAGTGCTGAAGGTAGGTTTGTGCCACTTCCGGCACCTCATTAATAACCAGCACATTCTCGCTATTCCGCGATGCAGCAGAGCGAGTGTAGTTAAAGCTACCAGCCTCAACTGTATGATTATCAACAATAATGACTTTGTCATGCATGATGGCGTAGCGACCGTTGGTGCGCAGCGGAATTCCCGCGTTCACCACGATGTTCATCGCCGCCTGGCTGGCTTTGCTCCGGTTGCCCTTTTCATCAAGCACTATCTTCACATCCACACCACGACGTTTTGCCCTGACAAGCGCACTAACCACCTCCGGAGACGTAAATGAGTAGCCCATCAGCCGAATTTCCTGCTGTGCTGACTCAATCGTCTTAAGGACCAGCTGCAACGCGCTGCCTTCAGGTGAAAAGCCGACCTGAACGGAGGATGCCGCTGCTGCGGGCTGAATACAGCTCAGCGAAAGACATACCAGACCGGACACGGCCAGCTGGCGAAAGGTGAACTTACGCATTAAATAACCTCAGAAATACTGTTCGGATGTGTTAACCAGAAACGCCGGAGACGGGGAAAACTTGCTTTTACCCTTCTCCGGGGTTGGACAACTGAGCACGGCGAAGGCGTCAGTCTCTTTTAGCGGTATCAGTTGGCGGACGCCTGATTATTTTTTGGTATCACCGGCAGCATGACTGATGGCCTGCTGCAGGGCCTCCGCGCTGGTGTATCCCGGAATAACCGTCACGTTATCAGCACTGGCGCCGGCTGACGGGAGAACCACCAGGGCCGGGGTACCGCTGAAGCCCAGCTGCTGCGCAAGTGTGTTTATGCCATCCAGGGTCCCCTGAACATCTGGGGCTGTTTTCGCATCGAACTTCACGGCTTTTGCGGCCGCGCTGATATCAGCATCGGTCAGCTTACCCTCGTTGTGGGCGGTAGCGTAAATCGCGTTGTGATAGTTAAGGTAAGCATCGGCCCCCTTCTGCTTCCAGATCTGAAGCCCGGTTTTCGCCGCACTGAGCGACGCCGGCCAGCGCTGGCCAAATATCGGGAATTCCTTGAACACAAAGCGCACGTCCGGGTTAGCTTTTATTACCTTCTCCAGTTCCGGCGCCAGGCGGGCACAGTAGATGCACTGGTAATCAAAGAATTCAACGACCGTCACTTTCGCATCAGCAGGACCATATGATGGTGTGCCTTTATCGTTCAGCAGCGCTGCCTGATTCTGAACCACGGCGGCCGTCATCGCCTGCTGCTGCTTCTCCTGCTGTTGGGCCTGCAGCTTCTGGCTGACCTCAACCAGCACTTCCGGATGAGCCAGCAGGTAGTCTTTCGCGATTTCACCAATGCGGGCTTCCTGTTCCGGGGTAAAGGCAACGGCAGGTTTCTCTGCTGCCCCCGCCACGCCGGAGACCAGAAGGCCTGCGGCAAGCATGACTGAAAGGGTTTTATTCATGTTCATCCTGTGTTTTTCTCTTCTCGGTTGTTATCAGTTCGTTCCGTGCACGGGTGGCGACGCTTCTAACCGCCCTGCGCTGTCGTTTAGCGTGCTCCTGAGCCCTGCGCTCCACGGCATACGTCGCCTCCTCCGCACTCACCGCTGCGACCGGTTCACCGGCAAGGTTTTTACGCCACGCGCCCACCGTCATGGCGCCCAGATACGCATCCGAGCGGGTGACGGCGGCAAGGCAGCGTTTCAGCGTCTTCACGGAAATCTCCAGCCCGCGCCGGCGAATGTCATTGACCATTGCCTCCCGGATGTTGACCGCCAGGAGCTGCGGCTGGCCGTCCGTCACCAGGGCTGGCCAGCAACGCTTCAGGAGCGCGAGCGCGTCCGCAAGCGGCATGACCTTCCGGTACACCGGTTCCGGGGCAGGTTTGCGCCTGGCCGCCCGCATGGCCTCCCTCTCCTGGGCCTGTCGCTCAGCCCACTGCCGGGCTTTCTCTGCTTTTCTGGCGGCCTTCTCGTCCGCCTGCGCCTTTTTCGCGCTCTCATCCACCGCCTGCTTCCTGACCTTCCAGGCAGGCGTCGTGTTCACCACCACGGTCTTTTTACGCGTGACCCGGCCCGGACCCGCACCGTCCGGTTCACTGTTGCTTACGGCACGCTGACCTTCTGGCTCCGCTTTGCGGCGCAGCGTCAGCGTGGGGCGCCCCTGCTCTGTCATCCTGCCTCCGGATAAATCTGTTTCACGTATACTCCCCTGACTGACCCTATTCTGACACGGCAGATATCACATCACCATCAGTCCGATGACGGCAAGGTGCACCGCGTAGAACAGCGGGAAAAATTCGCGCGGCCAGAACCTCGGCACGCGGCAACAGGTCCGGCTCAGCACCGTCAGGGTAACGCCGGGTATTACCAGACCCGCGATGGCAAAGGCGGGGCTGTCCGCGGCATTCAGCGCGAGTATCGCCAGTGCCAGACACAGCGCCAGCCCCGTGCGCGTGGTGCGCCGGCCCGTCATACATACGCCGCAGGCCAGCATCAGCATCACTACCCCCGCCAGCCCGTAGCTTCCCGCCGAAAACGGCAGCCAGGCCAGAACCAGCATCAGGGAGAGCGGCCACGTGCGCGGCCCGTGCCGCTGCATCATCGCCAGTGCCTGTCCGCTGACCGCAAAGGCAAACAGAATATTGCCCAGGTCCGGGCGCAGCCCGGCCAGTATCCAGCCGCCCTGCGCCACCCCGGCCCATATCCAGAGCCGGTTCAGGGCGCGCTGCTGAATCTGCGGATGGCGGGCGAGGTTCATGGCCCAGACCAGGCCAAAGAGCGGAAACGCTCCCCGACCGGCAAGACGCAGCCAGTCATTATCCAGTCCGCACAGCATGCTGATGTGGTCGGCCACCATCAGCAGCAGCGCCACGGTTTTGATAAGGTCGGTCTGGCCCGGCGTCCACACAAGCAGACGCTGCAGCCAGCAGTCGGCCACCACCACAAGGGGGAAGAGCGGATGGTTTTCAGCGCGCATATCAGTCGCCTCCCAGGGTCTTTTCACGCTCAAGGTCTCGCACCGTTTCGCGCTCCATCTGCTGCAGGCGGTCCCGCTGCACGCTCTCGCGCACCACCTGAGACACCGCCTCATCCCGGCGGCGTTCTTCCGGCGCATCCGGCAGCGTGAGGGGAGATGCCGGCGTTTCTTTTATCCGATCCATATCCCGCACCACATCCCGGACGGCGACGTCAGCCCCTCCGGCCGGCCTGTCGCCGCTGCGGGCCATCTCGCGGACCGCCTCTTCGGCACGCTTATCCAGCTCCCGCTGCACCTCAGCCTCCCGGGCCTGCTGTGCCAGCACCTCCGGCGGCACCGTTTCTGCGGGCTGCGTACCAGTGGCATCGGGCAGGCCGTCGGCCCAGACCCGACCGCCGGTAATGGCGCCGGGGTTCCACGGTCGCGCCTCGCCTTCGAGCCGCACCACCACGCCGCTCTGCGGATTCTCCCTCGCGAGCCGCACGCCCTCTTCCATATCCCGCGCCAGCAGCGACTCGCCGTTACGGCTGGCCTGCAGACCCGCAAACGCCGCGTCCCCGCTGCCCATCACCCGGCCTTCACCAGCGAGCCCCTTAAGCTGCCCGTCTCCGGACGTCAGGGCGCTCAGCCAGACGCCCGCCTTCCTGCCGTTGCGGTCGAAGGCCGGGAGCGCCACGTGCGGCTGCGGGTATTTACGCCCCGGCGAGATATATTTCGCCATCGAGCCCTCGGGCTGCAGCCCGGCCTGGCGCAGCGCGGCGCGACCGGCAGGCACCTCACCCAGCGCTTTTGCCGTCGCCGTCAGGCGGGCGGCATTCGCGACGGCGCGGTCGCCGCGCGGCTCCAGAATGTCATGCGCCGTACTTTTCGCCTGCGATTTTTCCATCGCGGCCACCCACTTATCCCGGTTGTCGGTATAGACCTGCGCGTGCTGCTTCATGCGGCTCAGCGCCACGTAGGCTGACTCGAAGCTCACCATCCGCTTACGTCCGCCGTCCGTACCCTGCAGGGAGATGGAGAAGGGCTCGCTCGCACCCTGTGAGCCTTCAACGGTGACGGCATAGGCCAGGTCGATGTGCTGCTCTGCCTGCTCGGCTGACGGCGTGAGCGTACGGGTCTGTTTCCCGTCCGACAGCGTGACGCTGTCACCTTTTATCTCACTGACCGACCAGACGCTGTTGGCCACGAAGCCCCGCTCGTTGTCGCTTTTCGAAAAGCGCATCCGGTCGCCTTCCGACACGGTAATGGTGTCCTGACGGTAGAGCGTGACGCCCTCTGTCGCCGCCTGCGCGGGCGACAGGCTGCGGGTGTTGCCCTGCGCATCCTTCAGCATCACCAGGTGCGCCTCCCCGTCCAGCGCCTCAATGCTGTAATAGGTGCTGTCCAGCAGAACCAGGCTGTCGCGGGATGCCTCCCACGTTGCCATGCGCCGCAGCTCCCCGTCGCGGATATTGGCAGGCGTGAGAACCGGCAGCGTGACCTCTTTTTCGCCCACCTCGCCGGCACCCTGACGGGCGTCATGAATCATGGCGTTCACCTGGCGGCGGTCGGCGTTCAGGGCGGTGATAACGATGGTCTGCGCCTGCGCCTCTGACGTGCGCCCCGTGTAGTCCTTCACGATGGCCTCCAGCAGCGTCGCGGGCTGCCCGCCGGGCATCAGGTCGCCGGCCGCCACGGCTTTCGCAATGGCCTCCTCCCGTTCGCGGCTGAACTCCATGACGGAGCTGTCCGGCTGCCAGGCATCCGCCCTGCGCGGCACCTGTGCCGGCACCACGCTCTCAATGGTCGTCAGGGCGCTGCCGATATCGCGGCTAATCAGGCTGTAGACGGCAGGTTTTAGTTCCGGCGTCTGGCGGACGATCTCCTGCATCACCGCCACGTCAATGGCGCTGCGCTTCTGCAGCAGGCGGAAGGGCTGGCCCGGGGCAATGGACTGCAGCTGGTCGGTATCCCCGCTGGAGACCGCGCGCCCCCCGCCCCCGGCAATCAGGCTGTACGCCTTCGCCATGTCGGCGTTACCGACCATTGAGCTTTCATCCACGAGAAACAGCACGTTGCTGAAGTCCGTTCGTTCGCCGCCGCGCAGCTGCTGCTGCGTGTCGTGAATAAAGGCCGCCAGCGTCTGCGTTTCAGGCACGCCCGCATCGCGCATCTCGCTCACCGCCCGGTGGGTGGGGGCCACGCCGATAACGCGCGGCTGCTCCCGTTCCGGCAGCGTGCCGATGGCCGACATGACTGCCCGGAACTGGGTGGTTTTACCCACCCCGGCGTAGCCCTGCACCAGGGTAAAGCGGTCGGGGGATTCAAGTATCATGCGCGTGGCGTTCCGCTGCCCGTCGGTCAGGCCCGCCAGCTGCGCGTCCGGAACCTTATCCATCAGCGGGGTGACGGCCTCCTTTCCCTCAAGGACGTGGCGGATAATGCTTTTTTCAGCGTTGTACGACTGGCGTGAGACCAGCAGCTGCAGGCCGTTTCCCGGCGATACCGGCACCGACAGCAGGTCGCCGCTGCGCACCTGACGGTCCGCTTCCTTTTCGATGGCCTGCAGGCTGAGGCTGTCCTGCTCAAATTCTTTCGCGGCGGCCATCAGTTGCGGCTTCGTGAACGCCAGGCCGTTCCCCTCCAGCACCGGAATGGCCAGATGGATAGCCTGCTGCTCCGGCGTGTGCAGACCGGCCTTCTGGTGCGCCAGGGCATCATCGAGCCTGTCATGCCCCGCCGCATCCTTAATCTGTTCGGACACGACGCTCCAGGCAGACTGACGCGACAGCTTCTCCGTCGTTTTCTGCGCCGTCTGCGCGGAATAGAGCCGCACCGCCCGGCCGCTGAGCGCCAGTTTGTTCAGCGTGGTGTTATCCAGCTCGCGCTGCGACAGCGAGGCAAAAACCGTGGCGCTGTCGCTCACCGAGCGGCCCGGCGACTCCACCCAGCCTTGAACCACCTTCGCGGCGGTAAACGGGCTGTCGCCGGCGGGCAGGACCACGTCCGCCTTACGCCCCGGCAGGCTGACGACGAGCCCCGCCTCCCCGAGCGCCTTAACGGTCACCGTATCGCCTCCCCTGAGCCGCGTCCCCTGCGCCTGACCCAGCACTGCCAGACGGTCGCCTTCGGCCACCTGCAGCGTGCCGGTGCGGTACAGCGACCAGCTGCTGTTGAGTTCAGACAGGCGGGTCACCCGCGTCTCACCCTGGGCGTTGCGCAGCGTCAGGCTGTTGTTGCGGCCCGTCACGCGGTCAATGACAAAGCGTTCCCGGCTGCGCTCTTCGGCATTCCAGCGCTCCATGACCATCCCCTCCCGGTAGTGGTCGCGCACCTGCTGATGGCGGCTGTCGAGCCAGACCGGCTCCAGCGTGGTGATACTGACCTCCCGCTCGCCCAGCACCTTTTCCGCCTTAAGCGCCTCGCGGACTACGCCTGCGAGCACCGCCTGCTCGCGCGGACCGGTGACCTGCGCCACGCTGTGTTCACCTGCGCGGACGCTTCGGGCAAAGTCAGCGGCCAGGCGGTCATACCGCTGCCGCCGGTCAGGCTCGCTGATAACCGAGACCTGCGTCTTCTCACCGCCCTGCCACGCGAGCGTGCTCACTCCCGCTTCCTTCATGACGGTGAGGGCGCTGCCGGTCCCGGTGCGCTGGCCGCTGTCGGCAATCAGCAGCTGGACGTTATGGCGCAGCGCACCGTCGAGCAGCGTGAGCGTTTCTTTCAGGGTCAGCTTCTCCCCCTGGTCCACAATCAGCGTGCTGCCGGGCGTAAAGGCCATGCCCTCCGTCAGCCCCCGCCTGTCGGTGATATGCTCGCCGCTGAGGCGCTCATCCTGCATAAGGGCGCTGCGCGAACGCCTGTCGGCGGCGATAATCTGCACGTCACGCCCCTGTTCGCGCGCCATCATCGTCAGCTCCGCCACGCGCTCACGCTGGCCGGCCGCCCCGCCCTGACCCGAAATGATCGCCACCGGCGGACGGTCCTGGGCCAGGACACTCACGGCATCGCTGTATGACCGGCTGCGGGGCACGCTTTTATCCGGAAAAATGTCGGCCTGCCCCGTCCGCTGTAAATCGCGGGTCATCGCCGACACCGACAGCTCATCCAGCACGTGGATGTTCGAGGTAAACAGCCCCTTCTCTTTATCCAGCGGGATGAGCTGCTCATTTTTTATCGCCGCATCGATGCCGTCACGCGCCATCTCCACCATGCCCGACCGCGCGGGCAGCTGCCCGAGGGTGGTGGCCAGCAGTTCGGAATACGTGAACCGCGCCCGCCGGTCGCTCAGCATCGCGATGGCCTGCCCGACGCTGCTGTTAATATCAATGGCTTCAGGCGTCGTTGCGGGAATATTCCCCTGCACAACCCGCAGGTCTGCCGCCTCACGGTAGGCTTTAATGTCAAACCCCGTCTCTTTCAGGGTATGCATCCACTCGGCCATGCGCTGTTCGGGGTCAACCTTCTGCTTCGACTGGCGGGTATCGAGCGCCGCCACGTCGCGGGACTTCAGGGACGCGTCATCCCCGACCGCCTCGCTGATGGTCCTGCTGCGGCTGGAATACGGCTCCGTCGGTACGCCCTTCAGCTCCCACATGCCGTGTTTGCCGACCGTCTCAGTCTCATAGCCCATCGCCGCGACGTCATCCTTCAGCGCGGCACGATACAGGCGGCCAAAGGCAATCTGGTTGGCGTAGATATTCTCAATAAACCCGGTTTTACCCACTTTGTCGCTGCTGAGCGTTCGCCACTCATCGCCATGCTGAGTGGCATTGGCCACCACCGCGTGGGTGTGCAGCTGCGGCTCCTGGTCGCGGCTGGTATCGTGGTTAAACAGCGCCATCACCAGGTTGCCGGTCAGCTGCGTCTCGCTCCTGCCCTCCGTCATAACCCGCGTGGAGGCCATTGCCTCTATCTGCTTAATGGCGGTCTCCACCGCGCGGTTGTGTGCCTCAATAAGACGCTTGTCGCCTCCCAGCATGGCCATCACGGAGACACTTTTGGGCGCAGAGAAGGTGAAGTCGTAGCCCGGACGGTGTTTGTTCGCCCCGTCCTGAGTCCGGCTGAGGTCGCTGCCGTCCGGCAGGCGTCCCTCCAGAACCTTCGTAAAGACCTTCTGGTCCACCCCGCCGCTGAGCCCCAGCGCTTCAGCCCCTTTTCCGGCCCAGCGCTCGCCCATACTACCGATAACGTAGTAGTTGTCCTTGTCGGTGTAATAATTGCCCGCGCTGCCGGCGGATTTTACCGATCCGATGCTCATCATCAGATGTATCCTCCCGGCTCAAGATCCTTTTCAGGCGCCCGGTGAACGTTGATGTTCACTTCTTCACGACGCTGCCTCTCCTGAGGAGACAGTTCGTCCTGCTCCGCCTGCCACGCCTCCCATGCCGCCATATCCACTACTTCACCGCTTTCACTGATGCCGGGCGGCAGCTGCTCTGCCTCTTCCGCCTTTGTCTTCAGCTCAGGCTCCACACCGCCGGCGCCTGCCGCACCTGCTACGGATGCCGCGTCTGCAGCGCGGGGCGCGGGCGTCAGTTGCTGTGGCTGCTGTGGCTGCTGTGGCTGCTGTGGCTGCTGTGGCTGCTGTGGCTGCTGTGGCTGACCAACATTCTCCGCACCGCCCTCTGGCGCGACAACATCGGCATCCGGTTCAAAGAGCATGGCGATGCTGCGGGATTCATGTTCACGTGCAGCCAGCGCGGCATTCAGGCGTTCCTCCGCTTTCCCGTCGATGGTGCGCGGAATGAATTCCGGTGCCACCTTTGGACGCTGCTGATACTTCAGCGCCATTTTCACGGCAGGATAAGGTCCGGGAAGCGTGACGTAGCAGGAGAGATCCGGCAACGTCTGGACGTCGGAGTAACTCACCAGGGTGACGCGCTCCATGTCCTTGCCGACCGAGGTACCGTCGCGTACCGGGTCCACACCGTAGGAATACTGCTCGGACGCCTTGAGGATTTCTTTTTCACCGATTTCGCCAGCGGCGAACTCGGCGATATTGCGCGACGGCGAGCGGAAGAAGGCACGGGTGTTCAGCACGTCGAACAGCGTTTCCGCCGGCTTCTGCCCGTAAATATCTTCCAGCTGGGCGTAGGACTGAATGCCAATGACGTAGCAGCCGCCAAACTTACGCGCCTCCGGCAGGATCTCAACCAGGTCCGGCAGCTTGTGCAGGGTAGGCAGCTCGTCGGCGAAGATCCACACGCGGCGGTTACGGTTTTCCCCCATCGCCAGCAGCCCGCGAATGGCGATGGACAACCACATGGAGATAACCGGCTTGAGGGAAGCGTGGGTGTCAGCATTGGAGGAGATAAACAGCCAGCCGTTTTTACCATCCTCACGAACGCCGCGCATCCAGTCGCGTATGGTGAATGACTCGCCGTTATTTTCGATGCCCTGCAGGTAGCGGATAGCCTTGACGTAGTTGGTCAGCACGGCGCGGATGGAGATGGCCGTTTTCTCGATTTTCTCTTCCACCAGGTTCGCCGCCGGGGAGTTTTTCAGGTACGAGCGCAGCTTCTCAATCTTGATGGAAAGCAGCGTGTCGACCAGCTTGCTGTAGCTGCGGTCCTTGTCGTTGCGCATCAGATATGCGGCTTCGGCAAAGATGGTACGTCCCGACCCCTGCCAGAAGGGGTCTTCCTTCGTGCCCATAGGAATAAGCGTGTTGGAAACGTTGTCGAAGTCAGGCTGCGTCAGGCACTCCCGCCACAGGTCCCATGCAGCGCAGCGCGCATCCAGCGGGTTAAGGATTTTATCTGTGGCCGGATCATAGTAGCTTTTGACGAACTCACAGGAGCGGTCATACACGATGACCATATCGCCACGCTGGCGGGCGTAGTTCATCAGACGGCGGATAACTTCTGATTTACCGGCCCCGACGGTACCGTGCAGACAGAAGTTCTGGATCTCCGAGTCCTTAATAAGCGGCAGCTCACCGATTTTGATGTCGGATGCGAGACCGTCGCGCCTGAGCATTTTCGCCACCGCTTTCGGGTCGTCAGTCAGCTGGCGCCCTCCCGTTATCTCGTCCTCACTCTGCTGCTTACCCTGATGGCCCAGAATCCAGGTGGTGACAAAGAAGGTAATAACGCACACCACGGCCGCGATGATGGCAGCAAGAATAAAGGCCGTCCAGACCTGGTCGGCGCACCACTGGATATATTTGTCCTGCAGTATTTGCTGCGCGTTGTACTTCAGCTCATGGCCGTAATAACGGATGGTATAGACAGGCTGGGATTTAAAAATATCGCGCATGGGGGCCAGCGTCTGACACCAGTAATAAACCATGCCGTTCACGAACGTCTGCCAGGTCAGTTTAACCGACAGCGTAATCGCGACAATGATGCCGAAGAGAATGACGAGACAGTACACGATGATATTGGCAATTTGACTGAACATACGGATACGCATGCTCGCGATCTGACCGCCCTGGGTCATATCCTTAGCATTAAAACTCATATTAGCCTCATAGAGGTTGGTCTATATGTATAGCGACCATGATTTCAGAAAGCAATTGATTTAATGTCATCCGTTACAAAACACTAGGATGACATCATTTAACTAAAGGCGGGGAGATTATTAATAATGAATGTTATTTTTTAAGTAAATCACACGCTCCTGCATATCCATGTGAGCATGATTTTTTCAAATAGATATCTGCCATTCCAGAACCTGGAAATACACCATCACCTCTCATATAAGCCCCTGCCAAATTAAACTCAGCCTGTCCGTTATTTTTAATGGATGCTTTCTCCCACCAGATCACCGCCTCGTGCATATCCCTATTAACACACCACCTGTAGAATACAGGTTTCCAATATTCAAATATGCCAACTCAAAATCTTTTTGAGCTGAGGAGTTAAGCAAATCCATTATTTTATCACAACGGGCATCTTTCAATAATCCATTTTTATAAAGCATTGCCAAGTCATTCTGAGCAGATGCATTCCCTGCATCTGCTGCCTTCCCCCACCAATAGCCTGCTTTTTTTATATTTTTATCAACACCTTGCCCATAATAATAGAGCAGACCTAGGTTATTTTGGGCATCTGAATTACCCTGAATCGCCGACTTATTAGTCCAATAAAAAGCTTTTTTATAATCACCAGATACGACCAAATACATTGCACCTAGCTTATATTGAGCTAATGCGTTTCCAGAATTCGCATCTTTTTTTAAGTTAGTGTAGTAGTCGTCGCTAGCCCTTACACTCAAGGTACACGACAGGAAAACAAAAACTCCCAACATCCCATAGAACACTCGCATTGTTTACCTCCATAAAACTAAATATTATATCCATACACAACCATGAAACTGACTATGAAATCCTACAACTCAATCTAACGCTTCCAACCCATTGGATAATTACTTTCCGGATTATAATTAACATTATCAAAGTCCACGGATTCAAAGTCATTATTTATAGAGTGGGCGCCATCTACCTTGTTTTTTTCAAGCCACTCTTTGATGCTTATACACCCGCTAACCTTATATAAATCCATCAATGTACCCACAATGAATACAAAAAAAGTAACAAGAGGAGGAGCCAGTGAACATATAGGCATTATCACATACCAAACTACCCTGTTGTATGTGTAGGGTTCAACACTGCCTTTATTCTTAGATATTTTATAAAACAAATAGATGAACAATCCTTGCCATAAGAGCACAGTTGCACCAATGAATACCACCTCCGTAACTAACCATCCAGCCAGATAACAAGCAATAGACTGAAACAACACTACCATGAATATCTGAAGCAGATTTCTCATCGCACCCTCTCTGGCATCCTGTTACTGCTTATGTTTATCTTGATATTTTTTTGCCTTCTTCATCAGTTCTTCAGGACTGTCAGCCCCCGGCACTCGTTCTTGAGACTCCTTTTCCTTATTATACGTATTCATTTGCGAAGATTGCTCTGAATTATGATGTTTTTGCAGATCAGAATACTGTTTATTTATGCTGCCTTCTTCATCGCGTATTCCTCCTTTAGTATCGGCTATATTCTCTCTCGATGTTGTGAGCATATTATCAACTTGGTCTTTTACATTATTCTGAATTCCGCTGTCCTGTGTACGTTGTTCGATAGTAGCCTGATGAGACTGGTGATCGGCACTAACATCGCTATTTCCACCGCCACCAGAAATGGCCCCCATACCATGGCCAACATTTCCTTTAGCTGCTGAATATGATGCATCAACGCTCGGTTGTACCTGCTCCTGAACAAATCCCCAAGCCAGTTCCCGACGTTTTCCTGCGATTTCTGCTGAGCTGGTATTAGTAAGCAATGTATCTGCATCTTGAGGTGCATGTTTACGGACATACTGGGCAAACTGCTGATTTAGATCCTCGCTCATTTGACCACTCATACTTTCTGTACGAGACGCCATTTCAGCATATTCATGGCTACGAGCCTGACTTGTGGTGTACTGATCATAGCTCTGTTTTGCTGAGTTCAACGATGCCGAAAGTTGATCTGCTCGGGAAGCCGCATTATTGTCCGTATGGCTCCCAGATTCACTGACTTTACGGCTAGTAAAGTAATCACTCGCCTCCTTAAAGTCCTGGGTTGCTTTAGCATCCATATCATGTCGAGCATCATGGCTAGCTCGAGAGCTATTTGTTGCTTGGTGCATATCGTCATCGGAAAAATCAACTCCCGCCTTAACTCCTGCCTGAAACCCTACCCCTCCTCCGGTACCCAGCACATTCAGCCCCATACTTCCTTTAGCATGTGCATCACCATACAATCCGAGTGACGCTCTGGTGCTCCTTGACGCTAACTCTTGAGTGGCCTGTTCATTACTAATATTATGCCCTTTCGCATAGCTTTCTACTGCGCTGCGCATCCTGCTGGCCATCATAGAATCCTGAGCACTCATAGTGCTGTCTGCGCCACTGGTCATTGAATTACTGCTACCACGGTTTGAGCCAAACTGACTAAGCGTATTCCATGCGCTACTCAAACTACTGTTATATCCATGCAATGCACTCTCTGACTGGGTTTGTGCCTCGCGGGCCATTGCCTGCTGTGCGGTTGCAATCTGACGAGTCATGTTGATACTCATAGGAATACGTGACGTAGCACCACTGGAATCTGTCACTACACTACCATCACGCATTTGCGTCGAACTGGCTCCGTTAGCCAACTGTTGGCTCATTTGTCCAAATACTGTTGAGCTATTGGTATTCCAGTTAAAACCACTCACATTTTCTGTCTGCATGTTAGCGTAAGAGTAGTTACCATCAACAGCACCAGAGGCAGCAGTGGCTGCAGGGCTGATAGCGGAAGAGGCCAGATGGCTGTAGAGATTTGAGAACCCCGCCCCCAGTCCCTTCAGCATTCCCCATGCCAGTGGCGGGATAAGCATCGACAGATAGCCTGCCGTGGTAGCGAGGTCTGAGTATTTTATCTGCACCTGTGACAACTCCGAGAGAACCACTGGTGAACCGTTGGCCTTCGCATAGAAGGTCATGCAGCTGTTGAGGATGGCGTAAAGCAGTGGCCAGCTCTGCACCCACATGATAGCCAGCACGTACCCCTTCAGCACATTAAGGGTGACGGCGTTAAACATCCCGCCCAGCACCATCAGGGGGAATATTCCGATGGTCAGACCGACAATCAACGTCTGAGACATAGGTAGTGAGCGTAATGCCACCTGACCGACCGTCGCATGCGCCAGCCGCTGCTTCTCCATCGATGACGTAGTGGCGATATTCAGCAGGCTTGAGGTGTCACCGTTGCGGGCTGCATAGCTCATGATGCCATTTCGCAAAGCGTTCATCGTCACATTCTGACGGACAATCGACGCGGCGCTCTGACCAGCACCATAGAAATAGTTATAGCTGTCCCCGATCATCTGGCTGAACAAAATGTCAGGATTCGGACGTCCGCCAAAAAGCTGACGCACGTAGTAACTCCATGTTTTTCCTCCGGTCTGAGTATCCAGGGCAAGCTTTGGCTTAATTACCGCAGCGGCTTCTTCACAGGTTAAAAACTGATTATTGTTGTTGAATACCCCCCTCAGCGGACTCGGCTTTGAGAAAATCAGCGTATACGGGTCTGCACTGTTCATTAGATCTTCCATGGTATATTTTCCGTTCAGGAAAATATCGCCCATCACGCAGTTCTGCACATAGTCCGTGAATATCGTAGTTATCTCTGGGTTCTGTGATAAAAAGTCCGTACTGCGTGAAACCAGATTCGCCCCAAATATCATGCCGGTTTTGCTGTAGGTGATGCTGTCGGGCTGTGAAAAGACCATTTCATACCCCTGAACAAGGGCATATCCGATTTTGGTGGTCAGCGATGCAGGCAGTGCCAGCCCGACGGGCACGTTATCGACTTTATAGACCTTTGTCTGATTACTGATATCGATTATTTGTACGGAGGTGCGAACACTGACCAGCAGCGACATCAGCACAATGACGCCTGCCCAGCCCAGCATATCCATGATGTTGTGCCGTCGTATCCACGAAATGGCTACAACCAGCACAGAGAAAGCCGTCGCAATACGCCGAATAACAACCCAGTTCTCCGTCGACATGAACGTGACGATGGCATTCAGCGTCTGCGTCAGCCAGTCGCCGCCCGCGATGACATAGATTTCCTGCATCAGCGCGCCCCCCCGAAGTGATAGTTGTTCTGGTAGCGCTGCAGCATGCGTGCCGAGACCTGCTGGCGCATGTAGCTCATCTGGCGGTCAACAACCAAAAGCGCATCCTGCTGTACCTGCACCTGTGCCTGGAAGGAGGCTATCTGCCGCGTGGCTTCGTTGAGGTTATTATTGATGCTGTCGATAACCGCCTGGTCATAGTTTCCCGTTGCCACCATTGCACGGGCCTGCTGGACCAGCTCCTGGATGTACTGGAGAAGAATGTCGTAGCCGATGTAATCGGTTAGCTGATAAACGAGGCTGTTAGAAACCCCCAGCATCTGTGGATCAACCAGGTACTTGAAGACCGGGATGGTAGTACTTGTGATAAATCCCTTCTCTTTCTCGGTTAACTTTAGATCGGCAACGGCTTTATTCTGAATGCTGGAAAGGATGTCTTTTATCTGATTTTTCAGTGCATTTTTCTGGCTGATCGTGACATTAGCATCGGCAACCACCTTCAGACATTTATCGCTGTCATTACAGTGATACACCCGTGCAGTCCCCCCCTCCATCATGGCCCGAATAAGGTCGCGATCGGTCGTTCTTGCCGGAAGCGGGGTTATATTACCCTTCTCATCAAAGACCATTGTTCCGGTCAGGGTCATGATGAACTCCTTAAGCTCTTTATTCCCGTCAAACATGCGGTTCTTTCCGAGCGCATTCCAGATGACATTGATATTCTTCGTTATGCGCTCTTTATCCTTATCACTGGCCTTATCACGGACCTTATCCATGCTTCCCCCCACCGTGCAGCCCTGGCGGGATGCCGCCCAGTCGGCAAACATGTTGCTCTCACCGGCAATGTCCTGGCAGACCTTCTGCTGGGAGACCTGAGTGCGCGGAAACAGACCGCCGACAATCCCCTGCGCCGCCTGGCAGGAGCTGAGGTTCATGCTGTTAATGTCGCTGGCCATCTTCTGCAGGAAGTCTTTAGCGGTCTTGATTTCCGGTACCGTGGTCTGCAGCGCCAGATCGAAGAAGTATCCGGCCGCATTGGACATAATCTGCTTGGCGAAACGCTGCAACTGATCGCTGTTAATAAAGCTGAAGGAGCCCAGATAGGCATCGATGCCGCCGCAGCCGGCGTTGATGTCGGGCAGCGTCATGGAGATAAGCTGGACGGTTTTCACCTGCGTGCGCGCGTAGAGTGAGCCGCCCGTGGCGTAGCCCGCGGCCTGGCCCTGCCAGACCTGTGGCTGGCTGGTGTTGGACGCAAAGCCCAGCTTATTAAAGAAGGTGTTCATGTCACTGTTCACGTCGGCACTCACGCTCGCTGAACACGCAAGAAGGAGGCCACACAGTATGGAGAGAGGTTTACGGACGAACATCGGCACCCTCCCGACTCGCCTGCAGGGCGAGTTTTCCCATTTTTCGTTTTAGTATGAACATTTGCCCTTTCGTATAAAGCGAGTTCAGGATTGCATAAACGCCACCTGCAACGGCAAGCCCGCCGCTCAGCGCGATAAATATCAGTGGAATGGCGTACATCAACACGTTCCACAAATCTTTCAGCTGCAGGTGACCGTCCCTGAGCCAGTCGCCGACGCAGGCATTGAAAACGTATGTCATAAAGACGCGCGACAGCACGCCGGCAATGAGCAAAATGCCCGCCCACTCAGCATAAACGCCGAACCGTGCGTCCTCTTTCCGTGCCCTGAGCGCGATTAACTCTGGCGTCGTAGCTCTCTGAAGCATTCCGGAGGTCATCATGTCGTGTTCCTCTGCATTGTTCTGATCAGCCATTGTTACCCACTCCACGCATCTGAAGGACCGTATCCATGCGGGCCATAAAGCCCTGTTCGTCGGTCGCGCCCTGCAGCAGGGGCAGGGCTTCAAGGGTGTTTACGTTGACGAGAAAGGTGGTTGGCGTGGCCACGGGCAGGTTAGGGAAAAAGGTTTTCATCACCTCCGGCGGCGCGGGCAACGCATCGGGAAAGGACGCATCCCCCTGACCGTCGATGGTGTAGGCCATCACCCCAAACCCCACCCGTGCCGACAGCGACTTCAGGACCGGATCAAACTGGTGGCAGTACGGGCAGTGTCCCTGCATAAACAGCACGACCTTCCAGTCGGCCAGATTGATCTGGCGGCCGTTGCTGAGGCGGTACCAGACCGGCGGCTTCGCCGGAAGTGGCTTAACTTCAGGGTCTTCCGGGGATGTTGGCAGAGATCCCGACGTTCGCGCCCCCTGTGGATGCCATAACGATTTGATCTCGTCCATTGTGGAAGCCTGTGTGGCCAGGCAGAGGGACATGAGCGCCACGGTAAACACGGTATGTCTAAGGTTCATGTCGGCATCCTCCGGCATCACGGGCCTTTTCGGCCTCACGGGCGGCATCAATCCAGCGGTTGATGATGCGGTAGCCCCCCCAGAGCGCCATCGATACGCCGATTATCTGCGCCAGAAGAATGGCCATCTCCGGCTCGCGCCGGACCAGGCGGGAAACAATGTGAAACCATATCCCGAGGCTCAGCACCCATAATCCGGGCACGTCGAACTCAGGCAGGCGAAAACGGAATTTGCGCATGCGAACTCTTCCTGTATTAAAAGTTGGGGGCAAAATCTGTGGAAACGTTGAGGAACTGCTTCGCCAGGTCATCCTGGCTGATAAAGCCATACGAGACGGGTTTGACCGCCCCGCTTTTAGGGTCGGCCAGCATCAGCGCCGGGAAGTAACGAATACCCAGCCGGCTGGCCTGTCCACCGTCCATTCGGGTATCCGGCAGGAGTGGATTCACGATACCGTCCACGGAAACCGGAATGACGCTGAGGTGATACGTTTCGCGGAAGTTTTTAATGACCTGAACCAGCTGGCCGTCGATCGGGTCCTGTCCGCGGTAGAAGAACATCACGCCATAGTGCTGAGCCAGCGTTTCAATGGCGCGGCGCTGGTCGGCAAAGTCCGCCGCCAGCTGGTTGCGCACGGTACCGTTGTAGTGGCTGTGCTGCAGGTTGTAGTCCAGTTCGGGGTGCTCGAGCATGGCTTTTTTGGCGCTCATCGAGAACAGCCCGGCCTGCTGCGTCCAGTAGTTCTGCAGGCGGAAGTAGCGGGTAAAGTTCTCCACGCCCGGATACAGAATGGCCTCGTACATGGCGCGCTTCGTGGCCTGCTGAAGCGTGGCAAGCTTCTCCATGATGTCCGGCGAGGCCTGCTGAGGCTGTGTTGAAGAGGATTTGTCGTCCTCCGGCGTTCTGCGCGTTTCGTTGTACCACTGCCAGCCGGCATCTTTTCCTGTGGCGGTAAAAACGCTGCCAAGAAGCAGCAGCGCTAACGCTGTCTTTCTCTTTTTCACTGGAACCTTCCTTATCCCGAAGCAGGTCGGTTATCGTTTGAAAAGCGGGTTTAACAGCCACGCCAGCAGAACTCCCGCCACGAAAAGCACAACCATCAGCGCCATAAAAAACACATCGATGCGGGTTGTTTCATCAACGATATTCCCGCGCCAGTAAAGCACCGGTGAGGCGACAATCAGGCTGATGATAAGGCGTCCAGTAAATCCTTTAATTTTCATGATGGAGAGTCCTGAGTGAGTGATGAGTGGCTTACTGTTTGTTCTTCAGTTGCGCGGCGATTTCCTCGCGGACGCGCTTCGTCAGGGTGTCGTTATCCGGGATTTTCTTGTTCTTTTGCAGATCGTCGAAAAAGTTTGAGAAGTCGAGTTTGTCGAACTTGATTTGTTGCAACTCAGTCTGGGTGATGCCGCGACAGTCCGGGCTGCTGGCCTTGCCAAAGCCGATGTGAAGCTGACCGTTACGTCCCTGCTGCTGCACAATCTGGGCAAGCTTTGAGTCAAACTGACAGTAGCTGCGCTTCTTCTCGAGACAGACGCCGAGCACTTTTTTTGAACAGAACTCACCGATACTGACCGTGAGCTTATTCTCTTTGGCCTTGCCCAGCGCTTTCTCCTCGCTGCTGCACCTGGCAAGCCCGACGTCCTGGCCCCAGCCGCCGTCCTTACAGCAGCTGCTGAAGCCTGCCGCAAACTTCTTGCAGAACTTCGCGCTGCCGGTAAAGGCGCGTACGTTAACGCTGTTAATGGCTGCCACGTCCTTGCCCGCAGCGGCCAGCGCGGCGAGTGCCGAAACGACAGGTGCAAAATCGTTGTTTTTACCGTTCTGCGCCCGCTCACAGTCACCATCGAGACAGAAGGTGTCGCCGCCACATATCATCACCTGGCCGGAAGTACGTGTTTCACAGGAGTACGTCGCGTATTCATGCAGGCAGCCGCTGCCGTCTTCTGCCGTGAAGGCGCAGGTGCGTGAGGCAAGCGTACAGGCCGGATTGTTCATGTAGGTTTTGCAGGTGCCATTGTCAGCAGCCTGGGTCATATACGTGTCTTTGTACTTCCAGCAAGCCTGCGTGACCGGGTATGACACGCCGTCAACCACCACCGTTTTTGTGCTCCCCGGCTCAATACATTCCGTCTTTTTGAGCGTACCTTCGCTCTTGCTGAACGGGCAGGATTCGTTCCAGACCACGTCTGGTACCCATTTTTTGGCGGGAATTTCAATCTGGAGCGTAACGGTGAAGCTGTAGCGCATATTGCTGTGCTTCCAGATTGAATCTGTAGTGGGATTGTTTCTCCTGGTACGAATGGAAAACACCATCCCTGCGCCTTTCTTCAGCTGCATGCCGCTACTCAGCGCCAGGCTACCGGTATCGTTATCCATGGAAATCAACCCGAAAGGCGTGGTTACTCGCATAAACCAGTTAGGATTACTGAACGCCAGACGTTTATTCCAGGAATAGGTGGCTGTTGCAGCAACAACCTTCCCTGTCACCGGCGCAGTCCATGTTCCTGTGTATCCCGCTTCGGAGGAAGCAAACGAAATATTCTGAGACTGGATAACAATCTGTTTTGTTTCAGATGTATCTTCATAGTGGCCGGTAATGCTGGCCGTGCGCGTACAGGCCTGCTCAACCAGCAGGTCGCGCTCACAGGTATAGTTGGTGAACTCACTGCGGCTGATATTCTGCGCTTCGCACTGCGTCTGCCCCGTTTTGCCGATGATGGTATCAGCGCGGGACTGGACATCCTGGCTGGCCTTAATAAACGGCGCGTCGGGCGAAATGGGCTCCTTCGGGTTGTTAACAAACGAGTCGGTGACGGCTTTTGTAGCCTCATTAGTAGTCCAGCCCGTGGTACCGTCCGCTTTCAGCGCACCATCACCGGTCGCCGTCACACCGCCATAGTACTTTTTCTCACCGGGTGAGGCGGTATAGTTGGGGATAGACGCTGAGGGGTTAAAGTTTTTCAGGCTGCTCTCACCCTGCCCCTGTACCTGACGGGCAAAATCAGCCCCCGCCCTGTACTGCGCGTCAGCATCGGCAAATGCATTCACGCTTGCCATCGTGGTGGCAATGGCCAGCACCGACATCAGTATTGCTCTTTTCATCGGGCATCTCCTTTATTAAGCAGCTGTTGCGCCTCATCCCTGCACTCGCCCTTCCCCACCACCTTTTCCAGCGCCTGCTTCAGATGAAGATTGCCGCGAATCACGTCGTGGCCCGCCTCGCAGTACACCACCAGGGACGGCACGCTGGTGATCCCGTACTCACGAAAGCGGGTCGGGTCGATGGCGACGCCGCTGGCTGAGCCGTCCTGAACAAGCGCCATCACGGCGGTTGCCGTCGTTTTCATGTCGTTGTTGACCATACCCCGCAGGGTGGCGGGAATATCGTAGCGGCGGGCCTCGGTCAGCATGCGCTTAAGCCCCGCCTGCGGGATGGCAAAGGAGACGAAATACAGGGCACCGTGCGTGGGTTTATCCTGCTGGTCCTCGCGCTGGCGCTGTTTCAGCTCCCCGATAAAGCGGGCGTCGTCTGCTGAAAGAGGGTTCTGGCGCACCTGCTGCTCCAGCATCTGGCGCAGCGGCGCGTTGTCCTGCCCCCTCAGCTGCTGGCTGAAAGACTCCTGCTGACGAATAAACTCGCGGTTCGCCTCATCAGCCCCTGACGCCAGCGCAGTGCAACAGTATGCTGACAGCAGCAGCGCCGCCGTCAGACCGGACAGAGTTTTCATGGAAGTTTCCTTTTTCTCAGAGGAAGACGCAGTTGCGCTTGCGCCAGAGAAGATAGCCGTAGTTTTTCTTCGTGTTCGGCGGGTTACGCCCCGTTTCCCAGCGCATGACCGTTCGGCCGAAGGGATGGCACTGCGCCACGTCCGGATACATATTCACCATCTGATAGCGCCAGCGCGTTTTGGGAATAATGGGTGACGGATACTCGAAGCAGACCTTTTTATCCTCCCCGACGCTCTCCATTATCTGACCCTGACGGTGCAGCTTGAACGCCATGCGCTCGCTGACCAGAACGGAAGACTGCAGGGGGCTGGACTCATTGCTCACCCAGCCGTTAAAGGGATACATTGACCCCTGCGATCCGGCACACCAGAACAGCGCGTCAACCGACGTTTTTGCTGCACTGGCCACCGCGTCGGCCGCACATGCGCCCTGCGCGATGGGGTTGGCAAAAATGACCGCCTCCGGATTCAGAATGGAGGTCAGGGCGCTGTCCCCCCATGTCGGGTCGATTTCAGACAGGTATCCGATATCCAGATCGCCGCCCTGCAGACACCCGAGGGAGGTGATGATATTGAGCCAGTACGTCAGCGGATATTTGTACCAGTGCACGTGGTAGAACGCGCCATTGACCTGTTTGTCATCTTTTTTGGCGGCGCCCATCCCCATTTTCCCGAGATTAACGGTGAATCCGCCGAGGTTCACCATGCAGCCCGGAGAACGTGCCACATCGGTCATGGCCATCGGCTCCCAGTACCCTATTGCCAGGCCAACGCGCTGAAATACCGGCGGTGGCATGGGACAAAACTGTATCGGGCTACCGGGATTGGACGTGTCCGGTAAATCCCCGCCCGTGACTTTTGTGCTGCCGAGCGACAGGGGGAACATGCAGCGCCAGCAGATATCAGTGATCGGATTGACGAAGCGCCCTTCGCAGGCGGCGTCCGCCGCTGCCATGTGGCTGTTACCCCACAGAAGCAGCCCGAACAGAGAGACGGTCAGCATTTTCACCGGACACCTCCTGCATCATGCTGCGCCATATCGGGCGGAATGATTTCCACCTGCAGGCGCTTTCCGCTGGGTGCCGCCGTTACCCGCGCCGGCACCTGGCTTATGCCGAACCGGGCGGTCAGCACCCCGTTCTGGTCGAAGAAAATGCGGCTGTCGAGCTTCTCCGACGTCTGCGGAATGTTGCCCTGAACCAGAATGATGCGGGTGATCAGGGTGTCAGGCTTCTGTCGCTGTACCCACGCGAGCTGCTCCGCATCGTCGCCGTTGATAAACAGCAGGGTTTCGTTAAACGGCACCACATCAAGCGGATTAAAGACCTGCCCCGCCTGAGCAAACACGTTGCCCCTGTCGTCGGCAAGCGCCTTGTCCACCCGCACGCTCGGGTCAAACCAGCGCCGCTCGTAGCGCACCGCGCGGGTTATTCCCTCAACGGCAGGCGGGCGCTGGCTGTTGCGCACCACGCGCGCCTTAAACTCCGCCATCTTTTTGTCCATCTCGCCGGACTGCGCCAGCGTCTGCAGCCGGCTTTCGATAACGGTCAGCATATCCGGCTCCGCCACCGGCCAGAGATCGCCCCACGTCCCGAGGTCAGCGGCCGTCACGCTGCCGGTCAGCAGCGTCAGGCCCAGGGCAAGGGCGCGCATCACCCCCCCTCCTTCATCCGGCGGGCCACGTCAGTCTGGATTTCACGCGTGATATCCGGCGCCCCCTGCACCACGGCAGGTGCGACAAGGATGAGGGCACGATGGCGGACCTGCCAGTCCCTGAGGCTGGCCTCCAGTGACGCGTTAAAGCGGTCTGAAAGTGCTTTTGTCTGCGCCTCGTCCAGTGAACGGCGACCGGCGCTGTCAAAGAAGGCATCCACCGTGGATTTCATGTTGAAGGCCACAACCACAGGACGGTTAAGCTGGCAGACCAGCCAGCTGATGCCTGCGCCCGCAGCCAGCGTGCCGGCAATCAGCGCGGCGTTAATGAGTACGTGTTTTTTCATGAGATGGTCTTCCCTTCATGCTCGTGAAGCCAGCGCTCCAGCGCGGCCATTTCCGGCCCGGATTTTTTCCACGCCAGCTCCCAGACGGCTTCGTGAATACTCAGCCCTTCCCGGCGTCGCTGCTGCAGAAACTCAAAGTCCGGACCGTCCGAGGAGTACATTGCCCGGCTGAGCGGATCGACGAACAGGCGGTGCCAGGACGTCAGGTGCTCAACCGACAGCATAAAGCTGCTGAACCAGTTGTCCTTCGCGCTGCCAAAACCTTTAATCATGTCGCGCTGCAGCTGCGAATACTGGTCCGGGTACAGCTGGTTGTACTTGGCGAACTCTTTGGCGGACTGCTTGAGGATAATTTTGTAGGACGAGTTACCCCATGCCGCGCGGGCGGCGCTGGAGGCCGTTTCCGAGTCAAAATCGACGATGTTCTGCGTAATGGTGATGTACGAACCTGTATGGCGGCGGGCGGTACGGTAGCCCTTCTCGATAAACGCCCCGACCTTGTTGTTCTTGAAGTCCAGCAGGCGCCAGCCTTCGTCTATCACGTTGAGCTTCTTCAGGCTGCGCGGCGTGCGGTACATGCGGTTCTCAATGTAGAGAATGAGCGAGAACATCACCGCCACCAGGAGGGACGGCCTGTCCTCCAGTCCGCCGAGCTCAAGCACCACCATCCGGGCTTCGTCCTTCAGGGACGGTTCGTCGGAGTTGAAGTAGCTGCCGTACACCCCGTCGCGGGTGTACTGGGTCAGCAGTACCACCATCTCATCGAGGCGGCTGCGGATGGTTGGCGATCCGCTGTACTCCTCGCTGTCGCGGGCCATCATCAGGTAGTCCACCACGTCGTCAATGCGCGCCTGGTTTTTCTTCGTAAGCCAGGTGGCCTTCACCGCCTTGAGCAGCAGACCTTCGTGCACCTCGTCCAGGTTGCCGTTGGGGCTGGCCATCACGGACAGCTGGTCCCGCAGGCGTTCGGCCATCTCATCGATGGTATCGTCGGTGACGTTAGCGAACGGATTAAACTTCAGCGTCTCGCCGTCGAGGTAGACCCCGCCCATGTTCTCGCACAGGGACTTGTAGCCGTCGCCCATGTCGAACACCACGGCGAAGCCGCCGGAGTCGATAACGCTGCGTATCAGGGGCTGGATAAGCCCGGTTTTCCCTGCGCCGGAGGTGCCACACACCGCCATATTGAAGTTGGTGTTACCCATGCCGCGGCTGAACAGGTCGATAAACGCCAGCTGGTTGCGGTAGGTCGGTGCCAGCAGGCCGGAAGTGGCCAGCGGGCTGTCCGCCACCACCGGCATCAGATTGGCGACATTAAAGCTTTCGGCGCGCTGCAGCACGCCGGACTCGCGCAGCTGCTTAAAGAGGCCGCCGCCCGCCATAAACGGCAGATTCACGAGAAAATTGCGCATATGGTTAAAGCGCGGGGAAATCAGCTCGAAGCCATTTTTACGGAAGCTGTTCAGTACGTCCTGCTCGACCTTCAGCGCAGTTTCCTGGTCATCGCGGCAGAAGAGGGTCACGTTCAGAAAATAGCTCACCAGCGAGGACTGCCCGGACGACAGGCGCTGGCGCAGATCGCCCCACTCTTTTGCCTCCTGCGCCACGCCCGGGAAGAACTTGGCGTAGCTGGTCTTGG
Organism: Citrobacter freundii complex sp. CFNIH9; assembly: GCF_002903305.1. Lineage (NCBI taxonomy): Bacteria > Pseudomonadati > Pseudomonadota > Gammaproteobacteria > Enterobacterales > Enterobacteriaceae > Citrobacter > Citrobacter freundii complex sp. CFNIH9. The sequence continues at coordinate 26,362 of NZ_CP026241.1, forward strand.
ACTTCTTCTCAAGATCCATGAACTTCAGGTTGGCCTCGTTCTGCGCCTTTACCTGGTCTTCCACGCTAAGGACCAGCGTCAGGATAAACGGGCACGAAACGGACAGTTCCGGGTTGAGAAGGTTGCTGTAGTTGTCGGCCATATTCCAGAGGAAGGCCAGCTCCGGATTTTTGGTCAGCTGGAAGTTCATGATGCGCGCGGTGCTGTTGCGACCGTTACCGCGCAGCCCCAGCGTCATGTAGTCGGCCTTCACCTTCAGGTCAAAGGTATCGTCCACGCACTGGTAGTTCAGATCCTTGAGCGGGTCCAGTTCCCGTTCGGTGGGATACAGCGCATCCGGGTTGTGGTTAATCATTTCGCCCGCAATGCGGATAAAGGCATCCGCATCCACGCTGCGGGTGGCTATCTGCGCCCCCTGCAGCGAGGCGCGGATGATTTTGACCTGGTTTTCCATCTCCATCACGCTGGCCTTACTTCCGCGCTTACGGGGGACGCAGCAGGAGATGTACACCCGGTAGTTACGCAGGGTCAGCGGCAGGTTGAGGTGATCGGGCAGCGGGAACCCTTCTTCTGCGGCCCTGAGATAGTAGGCGCGGGTGATGGCGTTGAACGTATCAGCCTTTTCCCCCGTCCATGAGAGCTCGCGCAGGCCATACTCGATATCCTGACCCACCAGATGGCTGGACACCAGGTGAACGGCCACCGGCACCTCGCGGGGCAGCTTGGTGCGCATCAGGTTTTCCAGCGACGAAACGATAGTTTCGTTGGCGCCGTTGATGGGCTGCGCCTCGAGCATAAAGCCCATCGTCTTTTCGTTCATGAAGAGGCCGGTTTCCGCATCGTAGTCGCGGTACGGCAGCACGCGGCTAAACTGCGGGAAGCGCATCTGCCCGAGGACATCGTTCGCCTCAGAGGACGCATCGGGCATCTTCAGGGCCGTCAGCAGCGAGTTGACCGTGCGGGTGACGGAGTCCAGCGGATTACTCATGATCCCCCTCCTTTTTATTGTCGGCCGTTTTGACCGCTTCCGTCGCAGGGGCCGGGCGGCTGGCGGGGATACCGTAGCGAAAACGCACTGAGCGCATCTGACCGTACAGGCAGAAATACGGACGGCATCCCATAAGCAGCGCCGCCCCTGAAAACACAATGGCCATCACAATCCACAGCAACTTAAACGCACTCAGCGCCCCGTCAACATGACCGGCATATCCTTTAGCATCGGTGACGACGCTGCCCCGGTCATGGCAGACGGCAGAGGGAGCGTCATGCAGCGTGAGGCCGGAGGACTTGTTCTGCGGAGCAGGCGGTATAAAGGGTTGTAAAGGTTCATCACGGCAGACCGCAATACGAAACTCGCCACTGCTGACGTTATGCGTGACGGCCATAATTTCCTGCGCCATCGCCTCTCCGGGCGTGGTGTTATCCATCCACAAAAGCATGGCAACCAGCAGCATCAGCGTGGCGGCAGGCCAGATAATCAGATAGTGAAAAGCCCAGGCAAGCCATCTAAGGCAATACAGCAGGACGGACAGAAGCTTAAGCATCATTCCCTTTACCTCCGGGATTCAGCGGAAACCAGACGCTGCAGTTGTGTCTGATAGCCTCCGCCAGCCTCTCCCCGTCCTCTCCGCTGTACAGCGCTTTAATCCGGCTGACGTCAGACTTCGCCAGGAAAACCCTCATCTGCTGTTTTGTTACGCTCATACCTGAGCCTGCTTTACCCAGGAACAGACAGTGCCCACGCTGCCGTTGCATTATGTGTTGAGAAATCCCAGCCTTCCCGTCAAGGGCGGGAGCGCTCTGCTGAGACGCTGAAAGCCAGAAGTCGCGCTCTGCGGCATTAACACAGATGACACGCATCCCCATCGCCTCGCAGCAGGCCGCTATATCGTTAAGGTGGCGGGTCTTACCCGGACCGCTGTTACTGTTGGTTGTCATGATGTTCGTCTCCTGGTTTTTTGCCATCGTTCTGAATGTCTTTGCGCAATTCACACCAGTCGCGGAGTTGTCGTTCTGATAAAAAGGTCCGCATAACCTCAACGCTGATGGCTGTCTTACCGCTACCGGTTTTCCCCACGACCATCACATTGGTTTTTCTTCTTCCCATCGGTCACCTCAGATACTGTTTTTCTCGTATTTCCAGAACCCGCTGGCATTCCGTACAGGTACGTACGCCCGGGATGGCCTGCTGCCGCCTGAGGGGGATGCGATTGCCACAGCATTCGCACCGGTTGCGGCTTTTGCCCTGCAGGCAGGATCGCTGCCTCGCGGCCTGTATATGAAGCTGGTTCAGCAATTCGTCCTGCTCCTGCAGGAGATCGAGTTCGTCTGCCATCAACGCTCCCTGCTCACACTGTCCGGACACGCTACCGCCCATCCCTTTTTACGTTTCAGGGCACGCGTGATAACGACAGATTGTTAAAATGGGTGCCACACGCGGTGGCGGTTCAGGTTTCAGTTAACGCGTGGGGTTCCCCACGCTGAGGGTTTCACAACAAAAAACACCCGCGTCGGCTGGTGATAAACGTCCTGCGTATCGATATAGGGCGCGATCCACAGCCCGGCCGCCTTTTCACCGACGCGAAGCGGCCTCGGGTCCACGATGGACTCGCGCCCTGGCGGCGACACAGTAACCGGCGTGACCGTGGAGAGCGGCGCCCGTGAGGCTGAGTGCGGCTGCGGGCGGGGGAGAGTCGGTATACCCGTCAGAGGTGCATTCCTGGATGCGATGGCATGCACCGGTTCAGCCGGCAGCGTCAGGGGCTGCACGGACCGGGTCCGGAAATTACCCTCAGCCAGGCGCGGCAGCGATGTCGCACCCGGCTTTACCGCGCTGGCCTCCTCCAGTCGTTTGGCTTTCTCATTGGCCTGCTCGATGGTCATGCAGGTATCGGATGTCGTCGCGTTACACTCAAAATCGCTCGTTGTACCGGCACATCCCGACAGCGTCAGGAGACTGGCCAGTGTGAGCGCAACAGGCACTGTCTTGTTCATTTGCGGTTCCTTTACGTGGGGTTATTGTGAGTCGGCCTTCGGCATAAACTGGCTCTGGTTAAGCCTGCCCAGCTGGTTGAGCATCTGGTCGGTACTGAACCCGTTCATGCCGCCCTGCGGGACTGACGGCGGCGGAACCGGGCTGCGGTCGTCGCCCTCCGCTTTGCTTCTGTCATTCTCGTGCGCCAGCTCTTCAATGGTTTTCAGCTGAAAACCGTCCTGAAAGACAACGGTCACTTCGTTACCCGCCCCAATAGGAATGACGGGGTGGTACTGCTCTGCGCGTTTGATGTAGTAGTCGCTGAGGGTCTGGGCGGCTTTGGAGGCGCCTCCGCCAATCCCCATCTTCATCACGTCACCCGCGCCGAGTGATGCCGTGGCGCCGAGGCCGACCGAAGGCTGGGACGCGGTCTGCACGCCCTGACCGATGCCGTCAACAAATCCCGCGCCCCATGCCCAGCCGAGGATTTTGCCGTTTCGCATCACCACCTCGCCCTTGATGCCGTTTTTTCCCCGGAAGCTCACGTGCCCGGCAATGGGCTGGTCGATGGTGACGCCGTGCTTCAGGCAGCTGATGTTGCGGGTGCGTACGATGGCGCGTTCGCTGGACACGTCGCCCCAGGCTTCAAGCCCGATGAAGCAGCCGGTCAGGTCGTAGCTTTTGCTGTTGGGCATTTCCACCCTGCCCGTAATGCGCAGCTGCATCGGCACCGTGGACTCGTTACCGGTTACGGAGGCGTTGGCGTCAGCCCCCTCAATCAGCATCGATTTGGCGAAGCTGCCCGACGGGATGTACGGCAGGGACGGACCTTTACTCTCGTCGCTGTGGGCAAAAGACTGCCGGCGCAGCTGGTTGGGTACGGGGATGGGCTGGTACTGCACCTGCGCCGGCGGCGTGACGCCGTTACCAGGATAGAACGCGGTCGGCGGCGGGACGGCCCCCGTCTGCGGCGGGAAACCGGTCGGCTGCGGCTCACCTTCAGGCCCCGGCGCAGGCACTGGCGGCTGCGGGGCCGGCTCACCCGATGCGGTGACGGGTTTCGCCCCCAGCGCGCTGACCTGAGCGGAAAGCGCCGCATTATCCTGACTGAGTTTGTCAATCTGGTGCTGATAGCCTGCCTGCCCCTTGCTGAGCAGCTCAAGCTCGCGGCGCATTTCGGCATACTGCTTCTGCATCTCGGAGGCCGTAGCCTGCATCTCGGTCGTGGCATGCTGCTGCACCTTCTGGTCAAAGGTGCTGTCCACCACGCCGGTCATATCGGGCGCAGGCTCGCCGGCGGCTGCCGCATCGCTGCTGCCCTCGTAGCGTGCATCCGCCAGATACCAGCCGCCGCCGCCCACCACGCCCACGGTCGCCAGCACGATACCCAGCCAGATAAACTGCTTGCGCTTCACCACTGAATTAATGCTGGCCATCAGCCGCACCTCCGCTGCTGATAATGAAGACCTGCAGGGCGCCGCCCGCCATCAGCTGACGCGAGGCTTCACCAAACAGCACGCCGCGAATGCCGCTCTGCCAGAAGTCGCTTTCCGCGATGTTGCGGGCCATCCCGGTATTGTTGGTGACGCGATAGCGCACCACCTTAAGGTGATTACCCACCCAGACGCGCTCGGGGACTGCAGAAAGTCCGGCGGGAGCGTTGAGGGCTTCATGCGTAACGGGGATAGCCTGCCAGCCGGACGGAAGCTGCCCGCCCAGCAGATGCTGGCTCAGGGAAACCAGCGTGGCCTCGTAGGGGGAAGACTCTTCCCAGGTGCGCGCCGCTTCACCCGTACCGGACAGCTCGCTGACCAGCCGGATGGTTCGCCCCGCGCCCGCACGTGGCACGGCCTGTACCGAGAAGTTGAGGCCGCGTTCGGTTTCCAGAATGAACGTGAAAGGCTTTTTGTTGAGGGTGCTGACAATCACACCACCGCTTGCCGTCTGTTCCTGACGCGTCAGCTCACCGTCGAGGCTGGTCAGGGCCGTCACGCGGTCACCTGCGACTGTAAAAAGGTTCGGGTCGGTATTGCTGACCGCGATGCTGGCCTGTCCGCCGTTCGTCAACGGGACAATCGTGGCAGAAAGCGCAGCGGGTGCGGCGACCGTCTGACCGGAAGCGAGCATCAGCAACGCCAGCAGCGCACGGCGACTATTTTTGTTCATCGATGATTTCTCCGAAGTGACTGAGCCAGCTGATGCCGTCCTCGCGCTCGAACTTGAGAACGTACTGTTTCAGCTCGGGATACGGTTTCGAGTCGCCTATCCAGGTCTTCAACTGGCCGCGTACGTCCACGCGGCTGCTTGCCGGGTAAACCTTCACGCTGGTCATATAGAAAGACGAGTTAACGTTGTTGTCCTTAATGCGCTTCGCATCCTCAGCAAGCCGGATTTTCAGCTCGTTCTGCGCTGCGGGTTTGACATAGGACAGCAGCTGCTCATGAGAGGCATCAACGGTTTCCGGGGTAACATTGAGGCGAAGGGCGATAAGCGACAGGGCCATCTGTTGCAGGTAGGAGGCATCTGCCTGGTTCTGCGACACGGCAAACGGCGCGTTGAAAAGCATTGGCGTGACGATAGACTTCTGCTCATTCTGAAGGCGGTAGTTGTTGACGGCCTGAATAACATTGGTGGTGATGCTTCCCAGAATAACCACCCCCATGGCAATAAAGCCGATGGCAATAACCCGCTGTGTACTTAATCGTGCTCCGTGTTCCATCTGATTATTCCTGTCTATTTAATCCACTGGCGGTAGCATGAGTCGGGTACATCATGAAAAATCCCCCTCAGCAGTGAGGTCGGCATATACCAGTAGACCAGGTCCCGTAGCCATGAACTGCCCCGCCCTTTTTTGAGCTTTTTAATTCCGAGATAGGCCAGTACGGCAGCGATAATTCCGGGGATATAATGCTGGGTCCAGAATCCCCACCCCAGGCAGACAATCGCCGGAATAAGCTCATCCACAGGAAGGCCAAACCAGCGGCTCTGATTCGTCAGGGTTTCGGGAAAGCGATATTTTTTGAGAGATTCATCTGCCATATATGTTCCGTCTCCGGTACAGCTGGCAGTATGGAAATACCTGCCAGCCGGATTACAGGCAAAGCCCTCCCGTGAATGCTCGTGAAGGGCATTCAGAATTAAACCGGAATTTAATAGTCGGAAGTGGCTCTGAACGGCTGTCGCTGGATATCAGTATCCTGCGACAGACATACCTACCGTGACGAATACGGACAGGATCGCAAAGCCCGCCAGGAACTTGAGGTTCTTGGTCGTCATATACATCACGGCGCCCACCAGAACTTCGGCAAGAATAACCCACTTAACCACGCTGGAGTCTTTACCAAATGTTCCTTTAACGGTTGCATCGCCGCTGGACATCAGATCTTTACCCGCAGTCGAGGCAAGAACCGTATCAGGGAAAAACGCAGCAAGGGCTGCGACAGGCAGGGCAAACTTCAGCGCTTTGAGTAACGGGACTTTGCTGAATTTTTTCTTTGCAGGGGTCGCGGGTACAGCGTTAATAACAGACACATCAGTCATATTCATTAATCCTTTAATTACACCGGATAGATTTGTTGAAATAAAAATCCTAAGAAACTAATTTTGTGACTTGGGTTCAAGATTGTTTGGGATCACCTCCGCCATTTCAGAGTTATAGAAATCAGGGAATTTTTCCAGGTGGTCACGTAACCGAATCAGCGCTTCAGCTGATTTAGAACGACCACTTCTGTCCTTCGCCTTCAAAATAAGAAGATCGGTTTGTGGGTCAAGGTAGATCGACATAGTTACCGTTGGGCCACGAAGCCTGTGACGTCTAATCATGTTTTCCCTCTCAACATATTCCTGCGTCAGGATAGTGACACATTGAATACAATTTATTCAATACGCGAAAAATTCCACTATATTTTTTACATAAATTTAACATTCAAAACCTTAAGAACAACCATTCTCACCTTTCTGTATACGTCCATTCTCATGCAGTAGAATCTGAAGTCATCGTAATCAATAAAATATTTCGCAAGCTCACTCTTCACACTAGAAAGTCTGCTTGAAATTGCTTTTTCAGAGACACCTAAATATTGCGCCATCGTATGAAGTTGAAAACCAAGAATTGAAAAACATAACGTAATCATCTTTTTATTCGTCAACCCTGATATAAAAATATCAAAATCAAACTCATCATTTTTTATCCTATTCGAGGTATTGAATAAAGCTTGATAATCCGGGAAGTAATTAATAAACCATAAAGCATATAATTCTTTATTTACCATACGAATTTCAACACGTAACTGATAAAACTCACCATTCAAATTAAAAGTTCTACAAATAGCTGTATCAGGCCCCATAACAAAGGCCTCCAACTCAATTGTCGACAAATCAAGCTCAACTTCATCAGGATCAAAACTGACACCTGAAAAACACTTTGATAATGGGTGAAAGAAATCTAAATATGCATCATTTTTATATATGGGGTTTCTGGATTGATTCCGAATGCAAAAAGGCAAAGGTGAGTACTTATAGAGCGCATCAAAACGCTTCACAATATCATCTAATGATTGACTTGATTGGGAGAGATCTCTAGGATCGCGCGGGTGCATTGAAGCCTCCTCTGAAGGTTTCTGTGTATAGTCGGTACACCCGGGGGTCTAGCCCGGTGTACCGGCGACCCGCCAAACTGAATGGCGAGCATCAAATTTTACTTATGTCTGCATAAAATATATCAATTACTGACGCCAAAGTCACTCAAAAACAGCAGATCTAAATCCTATTTATCAAACATTTTCAGCTAATTATCTTGAGACTCTTCCTCCTGGGGGAAGAATTTTTCAACAATCTGTTGCACATCTTCACGTATACACGTAACCATATCCCTGAAATCAAATTTTTCATTTCCTGCGAGATGCGGACTCAGCGACTCCATCGCCAGGAGCTTGCTGACTATAAATTGAGTTTTCATTACATTTTCAAGAATAGTTTTATTATAGAGCGCCTGATTAAAGGAAGACTCTTTTCTTTCCATTTGCGCTTCATAGACCCGAAGACCAAGTTCGACCAGCATTGATGCAATGCTCGAAAAACTTACATCTTTATCTCTCGCTCCTTCAGCGCGACGTTTTTCAGCGATTACTCTTATTTTCTCTGACACTTCATCGCTTACATAGACCTGAACTCTGGCCATAATTTTCTCCTTATTTATAGTTCCAAAACTTCTGTACCTCAGAATATTTTGAAAAGCTAAAAATGCACGACTCGGCACAAACTCCCTGCCAGAAAACAGACGACTTGCATGCCGACACACACTGTAAAAATTCACGACTCGAATATAGACTCGCCGTAGTCATAACTCAATGGATTTATTAAAAATAGTCACAAATGACTCTGAGTAGAGTTTTTACCGAGTCGAATAGAACTCGCTACCGAGTCGTTTACACACATTAAAATAAATTATTTCACATTACTTTTTCACTAACTGCATGATTTGAATACCCAATCAGAAAAACTTTAATTTTGCGTGGGGTGTGGAGCTTTTGGTGGTGAGGAGTGCATATTAGTTGAGTCTGGGCATGGGATGGGTTAACGTATTTCCGGCATGGTGCCCGGAGGGAAGAAATGAAACGGATTGCTCTTACGTTTTTAATGTTGGCTTTTTCTGGAATGTTGAACGCTGCTGATTGTTTTGATCTGGCAGGAAGGGATTATCATATAGATCCGGATCTGCTTCGGGCAATCTCCTGGAATGAATCGAACTTCCGCACATACGTAAAAGGCTACAATCCTGTTTCGGGTTTTGGCTCCGGACTTATGCAGGTGGACTCCCAGCACTTTAACGAACTGGCTCGTTATGGAATAAAACCGGAGCATCTTCTTTCCGATCCGTGTATGAATATCTACACCGGGGCTTACTATCTTGCAATTGCATTCAAAAAGTGGGGAGTCAGCTGGCAGGCCGTGGGCGCTTATAATGCAGGTTTCAGGAAAACAGAAGAACAGGCGCAGAGAAGATATGTCTATGCCAGAAAAATTGAGGCAACATATCGGGCTATAAAGAATAATAAAAATGCAGCGCAGACTCTTGCAAAACAGTAAAAAGACCTCAACAGGAGGTCTTTTTATTCATCCAGTATTTATGTCGTCAATCAATAGCCCGATAAATTAAATCTGCTTCAGGGTGTTTTATGATACTGATGTAGTCTTTCAGTGCATCCTGACGAGCGACGAGGTGTTTACAGACTTTCGAATATTCAGGCCCCATATCTGCAACCTGCCAGGACAACCAGTTCATGATCATCAGGGTCGCAATAATTCCGGCAGCATCGGCACTGACCTCTGCTTCAAAGTAATTACCGGGAATAACCATGTTATAGCGCTGTTCACCTTCCGGTGCGATATATCCGGTTTGCGTCGTGGTGAATCTGACACAGTTCGGAGCAATGTTTCCTCCGGTGCCCTGCGGAATAATCCAGTAATTCCAGAAACCGCCATCATAATCTGAATGCTGACGTAACCAGCTGGCAATCATGTTATCAGCAGAAGGCGTAAAAAAGAGCGCAGGAATAAAATCCAGACGTTCATCACCATCTGTAACAGAGTAGCGCTGGCGTTCATCGATCTTAAATTGTTCGGCTGATTCACGAGTGGCGGTTTTGACGTTTAATGTGTGCATTCTGGTTTTCTCCTCATTGGGTTATTACATCGTTCGACTTCATCACTGAGCGGCGAAGGGCAATGAGCAGCTGACAGTAAGGAAATAAAGGGGCGCGCAGCGTTTATATACCCCTTTATTTCCTTACTGGCTGATGCTAAAAGCAGCCCTCCGCGAACTGATGAAATCGGGCGATAGTCACACCAGGAGAATGCACACATCCCGTAACGGAAAATCGGCGTAAGACGAATTACCGTTACGGGCTTCAGAGTGGGGGTAATTTATTACCGCCACGGTGAAAGCGGCGCATCCATTCGGGATGCAGCAAGCGTGAATTTGAATTTACGTCAGGATGGACGCCCGAAGGGCGGAGACGGTTTACCGGCTCCGTTCACGACAGCCGTGTCCCTTCAGGGACGACGCCCGGAAAAGAAAGGATAATATCCATATCCGCGGCAGAATAATAAAGACCATCGCCAGCAGGAGAATGAGGAATATTAACCACCTGACCAAAAGACAGGAGCTTCAGACTACCACGCGCCGGAATAATGCAGGCAGCGCGTCAGCGCAGCCTGCTTATTCTGCGCCGCAGGCGCGCGGCCTTTGATGCCACGAAAGGCAGGACACTCCCCTGCCCTTCTGGATAGCTATGCAGCGTCATTTATACAGCGCAAAAAGTCGCGCATGGCACTGATACGGCGCTGATCGTCCAGCCGCTTACCAAAGTTGTTGATGTAGTACACAGGCGTATACCGCACCCTGTTTAACTTCATCGTCAGCGTATTGCCCGTGACCACCTCGGCAGGAATACCCAGCAGGGAAAGCTGAATAAACGCCATATCGGCCGCAACAGAATCAATATCGATGCAGCTTCCGAACATATGTTCAGACGGGTTATAGCCCGCCTCCAGCAGATATTCCGCATACGCCACAATCATTCCCGCCGCACCGCTTGCCGGATCGCTGACGGTAACGAATCCCTCACGGCGTATCGTTTCGTCGACGTCCGGCATCAGCAGCCTCGCCAGCAGTGACTGGACGTGATACGGCGTGAAATACTGTCCGTTGCGGTCGTCGCCAAGCTCAAGCTCCATGAAGATCGCGCCGAGGAAGTCGTGGAATTTGGCCTCCAGTGCGCAGACCATCAGGCAGAAAAGCGTATGCAGGTTGCTGATATCACTCTCGCTGTACTTCGCGCAGATTTTGCGGCTCTGCTCAATATTCTCTGGCGTTCTTATCCGCGCCATATCCAGCTCGCTGGCGGCCAGCGTGATAAAGTCGCTGAACACCTCCCAGCGGCGCAGGCTGCGGGCGGTATCCCTGAACACGCTGATAAACTGGCGGCGGGCCTGGTCGATTGTCATCATCCGGTGCAGTATCGGCTGCGCATTCACGGTGGGCAATACGGGTTTAGCGGGTGTTAAGGGTGCGGCTTCTCTCGCCTGATCAAAGAAGCTGGCAAAACTGAGTTGAGACATATTTCCTCCTTAAATGCCGCCCCGTAAGGAGCGGCTCAGTTATCAGTTAAATGCCCGCTTCAGTTCGAGCGTGCGTAACACCTGCCCCCACTCACTCCCGCGCATGGCAGGAATACGAACGGCGCGCCCCTTCTTCCGGCAGTGCGCTATGTGACGGCCCAGCGCCCGCATTTCGGCGCTGATGTCGTCACGGTCGATATCACTGCGTTTAATACGCACCTGTTTTTTTACGGGTGCGTTTTCCGCCTCAAGCATCTGGACATACAGGGCGGTCGGTGTAACAATCGAAACTTCACTGAATTGCATTGGTTTGTTCCTTTTGGTGAAGGCCGGATTAATCGTTGCAAGCGGGTAAATCCGGCGGGATATGGCAGACGAAAGTCTGCCTTTTTCATTTCTGGCGCTGCACTCCCTCCTTAACGCGTGCCAGAATCTCCGCGTGGTCAAGGTTGCTGTAGTCGCACATCCGGTAATAACGGATACCGATCCGCGCGTAGATTTCGGTCACATTGCCGCAGACCATTTCCGCCAGCATGAAGGTTTCACACTCGCCGTTCTGACTGCTGCGCCAGTTCATCGGGTACATCAGCCCCAGCGCATCATGGAAGGCGTGTACGTCGATTTCGACGGACGCGGTCAGATATGACTTTTCGCGGCTCAGCCAGTACGCGCGTTCGGCCTCACTGGTCGCATAAATACCCGCTTCAGCGCAGGATTCGGTCAGATTTAAGTGCATGGTTTATCTCCTTCTGGTTAATGGCGTTGATATTTCGCCGTGGTGGTTATTCGTCGAACGTGATGCCGGAAAAATGCGCCATCAGGTGCAGCATGTCGGCAATCTCGTCGACTTTCTGCTGAATGGCTGGCGTGGCTTTCAGGATGCGCGTGACAGCGGTTCTGAGTTCGCCCATATAGCGGTTTGCAGACTCGCCCAGCGCCGTTTTGTCCGTATTGCTCTGGTACTTCATCAGGGCTTTACTGACGTGGTTTTGCAGGGTATCAAGTTCGCTGAGCGCGCTTTTCTCCCATGCGTCAAAGCTGAACGTACTGTTCGTGTTGCTGTTGCTCATAATGTTTCTCCGGTGTGACTGGCGGCATCCCCTGCCGCCAGCCGGTTAAGTAATCAGTAATCCGCCGCCAGCTCGATCATCAGGTCAGCACATTCACCATCGGCACGTTCTTCTTCCGCAGTCGTCAGCATGTAACCCCGTTTCGCTGCCGCCCCCATAAACGCCGGACGGTCTTTCAGTGGCAGTTCTGCCAGGTAATGCATAGCCATACCCAGCAGACGGGACTCATAAATCTCGTAGTGCAGGCCACATCCCCGGTTAGCCTGTATTTCCATACGGGCCAGCACCACGTCCGCGCGAATAACATCGAACGGGTTACGGGAATGGATATTGCGCACAAAGCCATCAGTACGCAGGGACGAGGTTTTCACCCATCTTTCGGAAGATTCTTTGGTGGCGGTTTTGACGTTGACGTTCTGTGTGTTCATCCTGCTTTTCCTCCTGTCTGGTGGTTTATCCATCTCTCGGTGAGTTCCCTGGCGGCAAAGGGCAAAGGAGCAACGGCGGGGCGGCAGGAGAAGGGCGGAGACTAAAGTTTTTGCGGTCCCTCGCAAAAAGTTTTGGCGGAGTGCATTTCACCCTTCGGATGACGACACGACGGTGCTACGACAAGCCCTCCGCCCGGGGACTTAACGGGAGAGGGCTCGCCAGAGGTACGGGGAGAGGATGAACACACCCGACACGGCGGAACGACGTGGCGTCACCTGAGTGCCGGCGGCTTTATCGCCGGCATGGTGAAAGCGGCGTGACCGGAACGGTCACTGCGAGCCGGTGTTGACGTTGCGACAGTGGGATGGAAGCCCGTCAGGGCGGAGACGGTTTACCGGCTCCGTTTACGACAGCCCCGGTTCCCGTCAGGGAGGTCGCCCGCAGTCATGGCCAGTGACCCCGTCAGACAGCAGGCAAATTTGAAAAGATGATACAGACAACTGCCACCATAATTCGCAGCGTTCGTTCTTCAGAGGTGATTCACAGCAGGAAATTACAAAGCGTGAGGACCATATAAAAGAGCAGTTATACCGCAGGCATAACCGCTCTTTTTACTTTCCTGCCCTCACGCTGGCGTATAGTTTGTTACCTTCGCCTCCAGTACACCCAGCCACTGACCAGAAGCAGAACACCGCTCAGCACCGCCAATTTCATCGGGGTTATGATCTCCCCAGAATTCCAGCTTGTATCCGATACCCCCAGATAAAAAACGCCAGACCTGAAGCCACAATTCCCCACTTAAGGAGAAACAAGAGCACGTTGTCCAGCATACCTGGCGGATCGCGCCAGGTGATAACCAGCGCAATCAGGGCACAGATTGCCACCCCGGCATAGTACGCCGTGCTTCCGAACATCTCCGGCGCCGCGTAATGTATGACCAGCGTAAACAGGCCATTTAACAGCGCGACCAGTATCCAGTATCTCATCTCTAAATTATCCCTTTTAAGCACCCTGCCGACCGTATTCTGGCAGGATATGATATCAGACTCAGTGAGGCGACTTTCCCCGAAAATAATCCGGTCGCACCGTCAGTTCCCGCTCAATGAGTTCATCTGCAAACAGGGGCGCGATCCTGTTAACACGACGCGCCAGATTCCGTCGCCGCGTGGCCGCCTTTCGCTCATCGCTCCAGCGCCTGATCGGCCGTTCATACAGAAAATCAACGCAGACAGCATATCCGGCTCCTGCCACCCACAGTGACATCACGGACTCAGGGGCTGGCTTCCCGGCCTCCACCACTTCTGACGCCAGTTCAGGTTCACCGGGACAGGGACCGGGACGCTTCCAGCGCAGCGAGTAACGCCACTTCATACCTGACTCCGCGCTGTCAGCTTGTTGGGTACCATCCAGCGCTCCAGCTGCCGGACAGATCCCGGACTTTCCCTTGCCAGCGCATTCGTTTCAGCCATCACCGTCCAGAAAGGCTGACTCTCCATCGTCCAGCGCTCCATTGGCTCCAGTGACGGGAAACGCTCGCTCCAGCGCCAGAACATCTCTTCCAGGTCGTACTGGCGCAGTTCAGTCCCCGACCAGCGTGCGCTCCAGCTGCTGACCGTTTCAGGCGTATGGAATGCCAGCTCAATCTCCGCCTGCCCCGCCAGCGCCTGGTACGCCTGCTCACGCTGGCACCGTTCTTTGTGACGCTGTCGGGTGTATTTTTCATCCCGCAGGGCGTCCTGACAGCGAACCCGCTCGGTCTGCTGAAAGGCCACCTCCGGAAAGAGGCGCTGACCCGCACCAACGGGAAGCGGCAGCCAGCAACGCGTCCCGCGACTTTCAATCAGCGCATCGATGGCACTGAGCCAGCTGTCCCTGCTGCCCCGCAGCTCCCGCGCCGTCAGCACCGGCGCAAAATGATGGATTTCCCTGATAGTGATGCGCGTGCTGCCCGTGAGCCGCCGGAAAAAGGCGCTGGCATACGGATACATCGTGGACACCGCGCCGCGCGACCGCCGGCGTTCAACCTCCGCGATGGCCTCCATCGCGGCGCGTCGCTCAGGGCTGAAGGGAACCAGTGACAGGTTTGCAGGTATCATGCCGCGCCCTCCGCTGCCAGAATACTGATGATGCTGGCCTGACTGTATCCGTCCGCATCGAGACGCGCCGTCAGGCTGACGGTGTGGCTGACAAGCTCCGGCTGGTAGCCGCTCAGGGTACGAATGACGGAGAACGGGCGACCGCTGGCGGGCACGAACACCACCATCCACGCCGGACTGATGGCACCAGGACTGCACACCGCAATATGGTAATTGCCGTGCGAGGGGGTAAAGCGTATCTGTACGGGGAAGAAGCCGCCGAACTCGCTGCGGTACTCGCCGTTCACATCCCAGTTTTCAGGGCAGGACAGGTCACGCATGACGGCGTGGGTCAGTTCGCGGCGGAAGTCTTCGCCGCTGTCCCGCCAGTCCTCAAACTCATCACAGGACATCGTTTTCAGTACATCGGGGGTCAGAATAGTGCGCATGGGTATCTCCTTATCGCCGCCCCGCAGGGCGGCGCTCCGTTATCAGGCGGCGTGTGCCGTGTTGGTGGTGTCGTTGTCAGGGCTGTCGGTATCTGAAGCCGCGTCGTCTGCACCGGATTCACCCGCTGACTCCGGTCCTTTGAGCCATGCCGGAACCCAGCGGGTGTGCTGCATAAAGTGCTCCGCATGCGCTGCAGCATCGCCCTTCTTCATCTTCTCCGCGTCACCCGCCGCGCCCGTCAGCCCCGCCTCTTTCAGGGAGGCGACAATCTGCGGATGTTTCAGGCTGCCGAAGTAGTTGTCCTTCGTCGGCTGCCACCAGTCGCGCAGGTGGAAGCCGATTGCCGCCTCGACCGCATCGAGGGTACTGCGCGAGGTGTGCCCCATATCGCGGGTCTGCACCCCGTCAACGGAACAGGCCGTGCAGAAGGCCATCAGCGACATCAACACCCCGCCGTCAAGGGCAAAGAAGGTGGTGAAGTCCTTCTCCCACCCTTCCGGCAGCAGGGCTTTCAGCCTTGCCCGTTCGGTCATCAGGATGTTAAACGCTGCGCCATCCTTACCGGACGGGGCGTTCTCCGTCAGGCTGCCGTGAGATACAGTGAGGCTGATACGGAACGGATGCGTCGTGGTCAGGCAGCCCGAGAAGACGCAGGTACACATGCGCCAGACCATCAGCGCCACCGCCTTTTCGGGCTGCTGCATCAGCGCCGCCTGGACTGCCAGCGTACGTTCGGAGGTCATTTTCGTGAGCAGCGGAACACTGATCCCCTCTGCGGCGTCGGGCTGGCGTGAGGTGAATGGCACCGTTACGCTGCTGGTTACGGTTTCTTCAGGCATATCCGCTTTCAGGCGCACACCGCGCTGCACGTACACCTGCCCTTCGTACAGGCTGACCATCACTCCCGCGCCTGACTTCATGTCGTCAGTCCACGCGCTGGCTTCTGCCGCCGCCTGAATGGCGAGGATGTCCGCTTCGATCGCATCTGACTCGTCGCAAACGCTGTCATATGTATCGTACTGCTCCCGCAGCGCACCAAGACGCTGCTGCTGCTCAGGGGTGTACACCGGATCGGGTTCAGCAGGCTGCACGAACTCCTTACCGTCTTCGCCGTGGTACCAGATGCGGGCTGCGCGTCCGCGACTCCATGCCCAGCCCTCCCGCTGCTGAATGTCCTGCGCGATACGCTCCAGCTTTTCCTGCACCAGACGCTCAACCAGCACGCTGTCAGCCGTACCGTCGCCCTCGTCCTGGCTGAACAGATCTTCACGGATGTAACCCCCTGCCGCCTCGTAGGCATCGCGCCCGATAAAACGAAATTTGGCGTTGTCGGTGCGCATCTCGGTTTCGGTAATAGCGCGTTTAATCAGGTGTGCGGGCGCGTTTGACCAGCTGGCCTTCACGTTTTCGAATACCTCGACCTGACGGGCAGGATCGTCCTCGAGACAGAGCGCCTGACACTGCTCAACGGTCAGTTCGTCCTGTGCAAGCTTCTCCATCAGGGAGGGGGCGAGGTTTGCCAGCTTCAGCATGCGCTGCACGTGACGGGAGCCGAAGCCGAGCGCGTCGCCAATCTGCGCGGGGGTTTTGCCCTGCCCTGCCAGCGTACGGAAACCTGCAATCTGCTCGGCGGGATGCATGGCGGCGCGCTGCTCGTTCTCGGCGACGGAGGCAAGGGCGGCAATGTCGTCGGAAACACGCTTCACCATAACGGTATGGTCAGCAGCGAGACGCCCTTCCTGCGCCAGCAGTTGCAGGGCAGTTAATCGGCGGCCACCTGCGGCCACGCCGGATTGTCCGTCCGCGAGGGTGTGAACAATAAGGTTCTGCAGCAGTCCGAGCGTCTCGATGGAGTCGGCCAGACCGCGAACGCTGTCCACGGAATAGGGGATGGAGCGCACGTTCAGCGGGGATTTAACGAGATCGGACAGCGGAACGTACTCGACCGCAGCGGCCTCAAGGGCGATCTTCAGGGCAGCCTCCTGTGCCTTCGTAATTTTTTTGCTGCTCGCTTTTTTGGGTGCTTTTGCTTTAACATCGGTTACTGACATAGTTGATACCTCACTGATTGATGATTGTCCGGCCCTGCGGAGTTACCGCTCCGGCAGGGCACCTTCTTATTTACTGCTGTTTACGAATACCGTAACGTTCGATGTAACGGTTGAGCCATTTCCCGGCATCCGCTTCAAAATTCCACGCGCGCCAGACCATTACGCCGTTCTGACGAACGACCAGACGAAAATGTGTACCCTGATCGTCCTCAATTGCCACGTTGGTGTACTGCGCCGCAACGACCTCAGCCTGTTCGCGGGTAAAGGTGTCGTCGGGTAAAACCGCCAGCGCCTCGCTCATGTTGCCCCTCCTTCTGAACCTGTTTTGCTTTTAAAAAACCATCACCCATTGAGTTGCCGGGGCCGCGGTTTTGACGTTTTGCGGGGACCTGCTGAACGCCCCCGCTGGTTGTTACCTTCACCCGTTTGAGAGCCGTTCGCCGCAGGGGCGTAAACCAGCGCGGGCGATGGCGGATGTCCGGGGCGCGGTTTACCGCGTGCCATTTACCCTGGACAGCTGACAGCGGCTGTGCTTGTCTCAGCCCCGGCGAAAGGACTCAAAAGGGTGAAAAAACCAGGCAAGGAATGAGCAGGAACCCGCCGCAACGACGGAAAGCGCGGGCGCGAAACGGCGTTGCCCCTTACAGCCCGGCGGCCGTTGATTTTCGCCGGGGTGCAGGGAGCGCAGACCACGGCGCGACAGAGGCGGCGCATCCTGATAAGGATGCTGCAAGCCCTGGTGTTGCGTCATGGGATGGAAGCCCGAAGGGCGGAGACGGTTTACCGGCTCCGTTCACGACAGCCCGCCCGGACGCCCGCAATGAAAACGGGAACGGGCAGAAAACAGAAAACGGGAGGATAAGAATGGATTACATGCGGCTAAAATGATGGCTGACGATCATCCAGCTTGATGCCAGCCGGGAACATCAGGAGCGAAAATGCTTTTCTTTTCTGTACTGCACAACGCTATACCAGGCCGAAGCCAGGAAAGCAAAAACGGTGATCAGCACTCTTAATTCGTCCCCCGGTTCCTTCCCCTTCAGCATCAACATTATGATGATGCCGGCAACGATAATCCATGCAACGCCACTCCAGAGACGCAGTTTATCCGCCGCGACATTAATCAGGATAAAAGCAACGGCCAAGATTCCCCCCCATAGAGCCGGTACAGGCTGAAACGGAATAAACAACAGGTTAATACCGGTTAAAAGAGTCACGGCTGCAAACATCAGAGAAATACGCATAAAATATCCTCCCTGGACACACTGATGATAAGAATCACTTCTGCTGCTCATCTCCGGGTTTATGATATTCGGGCGCATTTGCGCGCGGCAGCTGCTGACTGTTCTGCCGATGAACGTCAAGCCGTTCACGGAAATACTGGCGAAGATGTTCAGGCTGTTCCCGTTCAGCCAGCTCCGGCACCACGGGCCTGTTCATCCTTTCCTGCCAGGCAACGGCAGCGGCGGCTTTATCGACCGAGACCTTATCCTGATCTTCTTTTGAGAAAGAGGCGATATTCCACTTCGACATATGCATCACCGGTCTGCTTTACAGGAAGATATCCCTGATAATACGCACATTCCCGGGCAACAGCGACTGACAATGGAGAGGAGAGTGCGCGGCGCCGCAGGCGCGGCGAAGTTTCTCTCCGGCAGGCGCAGCCTGCCCGGGTTTTCGCGCGGGCTGACAGGCGCCCTCCGGCCGGACGCCTGCCATCATGTTTACTGGCCGTATCCGTCCTGTCGTATAAACTGGCCGCAAAGGTAAACAGCGCTCTGACAGGTCATGTAGTAACATATTTCGTCGATCACCTGTTCTGTCCGAAGCGCCGACTGCCCATTCTCGCGGCGGCGGGCATTAATAAGCGCTTTGTACTGTCGCAGGATCTCGCGGGTTTCCGTTGCAAGTTTCATACGTTTTATCCTTAACCGGCGGGTTTCCCCGCCGGACATTAATCAGTTGCTGAAGACATAGCCGTCATGGAACACATAGCCGCTGCTGAACAGGTCACGCGCCCAGGCTTCAAAATCGAAATAGCTGCGCAACGGCTCCGGCACCTCATTTAACAGGCCGTTGTCCTCCACCATCTCCCGCGCAAAGTCCTCCTCGCTTTCCGCCTCGCCCCGGTACGCATCATCAAACGCGTCATAATCACACTCGCCAGTATACTCCGCCCAGGCGATAAAAGCGGCTTCCCTGCCCTCTTCTTCGGCGCGTTTGTAAGCGGCGATAAAATCCCAGTCAATGGAGCATTCAGAGACGAACTGCGACGGGATACCTTCCCAGTCCTGAAACATAAACTCGGCATCCCATTCATCGGCATGCAGCGCCTGACAGGCCTCGTAAAAATCCTCCCTGCCGTCAAATTCCGTCAGATCAAACCATTTGCCGAAAATGCTGCCGCAGTTGTATTTGTGATACGTGCCCACGTAAACAGCGGGTGTGGTGGTCGTAGTGCTCATAAAAAATCCTCCCTAGTCGATGTCGTCTGAGTTCCGGCTTACGCCGTGCCGACACGACAGCCGGGCGAAAAGCGGAGGATGCAAGGGCGTCACCGAAGCCGCAGCGCAGTAAAAAAGCAGGAGCAGGCTGGACGGTTTGACGGCGAAAACTGAGCCGGAAAACGACGGGAAGACGGCGGATAATGCCTTTGAAATAAACTGCGACCGGGTGAAGGTGACGGCGTTTACGCTTCCCTTGCATCAGCCGCGGCCCGGCTACAGTAGAGGCACGGCGTTTGCCGCAGGCCGCACGGGACGTTACTCAACGCGAAGCCGGAACAACGTGGAGGAAGAGCCGTAAAAGCGGAGCCGGCGACATCCTTATCCTTCGTGCCAGATTCAGGGGGCCGCCGCCCCCTGCTGTTCGCTAAACTGGCCGGATTGCTGACAGGGCATTGCGGACAAGACTGATTTCTGCACGCGCTTCTGCCATGACCTCATGTAACAGGGTTAAATCCATCCACCGGCGCGGAGGCTCGCCCGGAATACGCAGCACATCGCACATCTGGCCACATGCCAGGATTTGATCCACTTTGTCGCTGATAACAAAGAACTCGACGCTACTGTAGCGTGCCCCTTTGTTCAGGATGGCATCGAGCACCACCGGCAAATTGTCATCATCGTCCAGCCAGCAGGGCATATCATTTTCCTTCACAACCAGACGGAAGTTTCGGGTCTGGCGATAAAACAGCGTTTCCCCGCGCGTGTTCAGTGCCGCCTTTATCCGGCGCGCATCCTCCCATACCTGCCGGGATACATCCCGCACGGCGCGGGACAGGCAATCCGTTACAGCCTGAATCTCCGGCTCCGTCAGCCATTCCCCGGCCCAGGGGAAAGCTATCTGTGTTCCGTCCTCCGGAAGCTGCGGCGCGTCGGCATAGCGGCTGCCGGATAAAATAATCTGCGCTGGCGTCCCGGATATTTTTGTCATGGCACTTTGCAGCTCTGCGGGTACGTCACCGGTACAAAGCAAAGGCAGCAGATGAACAATATTTGCCGCATCCAGACGGACATAAATGCTTATCCAGCCCGGTTTATTGACCGGATCACGCTGATCAACATCGGTATGGTCAGGCCATCCATAATCAGCAATCAAATCGCGCGCACGGCGCATAACAAGGGCGGTTAACGTGGTGATTTCCTGCATAATGGGTTCCTCTGAACGGGGTCAGTACACGCCGCCCGGGCGGCGTGTTGATTTCAGTTTTTCAGTAAGGCGCGAACTTTCGCCGCATCAGCCAGGCGGCGGGTAACGCTTTCCGGGACCGGATGATTGCTGTCACGGGCGGTCCATTCCCTGTGCCATAACGCCTGTTCGGCAGTGGTCAGCAGGGTTTCAAGCAGGTCAGCCGGCACACTCACCGCCGCTGCGGCCTGTTTCACCTGTTCAATCAGATCCATCACCGCACCGGCAGACACGCCCGACTCAAGCCGTTGTTCCTCCGGAATGGCGTCCATACGCGCCAGTACCGCCCTTGTGTCCTGCTCCGAAACGGCATATTCCATTCCGTCGGCCAGTGCTTCGATATCCGCCGGGGACCAGATAATGAGGTTCAGCGGGGTTTCTGCGGGATACTGCTCACGCAACAACCGGCAGAGGGTTTCACAGGTTCCGTACATGTTTTTCTCCTTAGTCCTTAAAGCAGGCATCCAGCTCAAGAATTTCGTTGTACGCCGCCATAAACAGGGCATTGATGCGAAAAAGGGTCTGACGGGTCAGGCGTTCGGCCAGCACATCGGAATCAAAGCGATAGCGGTGCTCCATCCCGTTCAGCGTCGCCCGCAGGTCACACATGCTGTTGGCGACTTCCGTCACTTCTGCGCGGAGTTTTTCGTGTCCTGCATAGTTCATTACGCAGCCTCCGGGAACTCGTCGTTAGCGGCCGGGTACTGCATGGCGCGCCGGACGGCGGCCAGACGTTGCTGTCCGGCCCGGTGATACTGCTCCAGCAGTTCAATACCGATGTAGCGACGGCCAGACTGGAGCGCGGCCACGCAGGTAGAGCCACTGCCCGCAAAGGGGTCGAGCACAATCGCGCCGGGATGTGTGAAGGACTCAATCAGCGGTTGCAGGCTGGTTACGGGTTTTTCGGTAGGGTGGTGCCGGTTGCCGCTGTATTTCCAGCCCAGCACGTCCGGCAGCGGGTTTTGTGGCAGACGTGGACGGCCTTTTGCAAGGATGTAGGCGCATTCGTGGCGATAGCCCACGTATGCGGCCTTCGATGTGTAGGTTTTGGTAAACACCAGGTGGCCGACAACGCTGAATCCCGCATTTTTCCAGGCAGCCATAAAGCGATCGACGCGGTTCCAGCCATAGAAGCTCACCATCAGCGTGTCTTTTTTCAGCACGCGATACATCTCATGGCAGGCGGGTTGCAGCCATTCATCGGTTTTATCGCCGGCGATGGTACGCCCCTGACGGTCACGAAAACCGACGAGATATGGCGGGTCGGTGAGAATGAAATCGACAGCATTATCCGGAAAGCCGGACATGATATGGACGCAATTACCCTGGATAAATCGGGACATGGTAGTTCTCCTTTCTCAAATGCGGCGCCAGTTACGCCGTGCCGATACGACAGCCAAGCGAAAAGCGGAGAATGCAGGGGCGGTGCCGCAAGCCGCAGCGCAGTGAAAAAGCCCACGCTGGCTGGACGGTTTGACGGCGAAAATTGAGACGGAAAACGACGGGAAGACAGCGGGTAATGCCTTTGAAATTAACTGCGACCGGGTGAGGACACCGGCAGAGCGAACCCTTGCATTCGAAGTGGCCCGGCTACAGTAGCGGCACGGCGGCCACACGATGGCAGGAACCTGAAATACAACCTATGTTCTGAACTGAAGAAAACACAGATTTCGCATGCGAAATCTTCACCGGAGAAACGATAATGTGCGGTCGGTTTACGCAGTACAACTCCCGCGAGGAGTACATGGCCTTTCTCGGAGAAGAAGCAGAACGGGATATTCCGTATGATCCGGAGCCCGTCGGCCGCTACAACGTTGCGCCCGGAACCCGGGTGTTGCTGCTGAGTGAACGCCGCTCGCAGCTGCAGCTTGATCCAGTTCACTGGGGTTATGCCCCGGAGTGGTGGAACAAGCCCGCTCTTATCAACGCCCGAAGTGAAACTGCGGCCAACAGCCGGATGTTCAGACCACTCTGGGAGCACGGACGGGCCATTGTTTTTGCCGACGGCTGGTTCGAGTGGAAACAGCAAAACGGCGTGAAACAGCCGTTTTTCATTTACCGTAAGGACGGAAATCCGCTCCTGCTCGCAGCCATCGGGAAACCACCTTTTGAGAACGGCAATGACCAAAAAGGATTCCTGATCGTCACAGCAACTGCGGATGAGGGACTGCTGGACATTCACGATCGACGACCGCTCGTGTACTCACCGGCTGCCGCACGTAAATGGCTCAGCGAAAACACAACCAGTAAAGAGGCGGAAGACATTGCCCGTGAGGGCAGTCTTTGCTCCGAAGATTTCACATGGCACCCCGTCAGCCGGGCTGTTGGCAATCCCCGGAACCAGGGCCGGGAACTGATAGAGCCACAGGCTTAGCAGACGGTGAGATACCCGGTATCCACTCACAGGGTTATGCACCGTTTCTGTGGATAACCCTGAGCCTGTTTTATCCGCCAGAACAATGACCTGGCAGGAGCAGGTAAAATTCTTCTTGCAGGACGGGAAATATCTTAAATAATACTGTATATAAAAACAGGTATTTTAAGAGGTATGCCATGTTACTTTTTGTCGCCCCCGAACAGGAGCCGGTGCCGTCCACTGCCCCGCTGTTCACCGAACGTTGCCCGGCGGGTTTTCCGTCACCGGCCGCCGATTACACGGAGGAGGAACTGGACCTGAATGCCTATTGCATCCGGCGTCCGGCTGCAACGTTCTTCGTCAGGGCTATCGGGGATTCGATGAAAGAGATGGGCCTGCATTCCGGCGACCTGATGGTGGTCGACAAAGCCGAAAAGCCGCTGCAGGGTGACATTGTCATCGCGGAGACTGATGGCGAATTCACGGTTAAACGCCTGCAGCTGACACCCCGTATCGCCCTGCTGCCGATGAACCCGGCCTATCCCACTCTCTATCCGGAAGACCTGCAGATTTTTGGGGTGGTGACAGCCTTCATACACAAAACACGGGGCATGGACTGATGTACGCGCTTGCTGACGTGAATTCGTTCTATGCCAGCTGCGAAAAGGTTTTT
Organism: Citrobacter freundii complex sp. CFNIH9; assembly: GCF_002903305.1. Classification (NCBI taxonomy): domain Bacteria; kingdom Pseudomonadati; phylum Pseudomonadota; class Gammaproteobacteria; order Enterobacterales; family Enterobacteriaceae; genus Citrobacter; species Citrobacter freundii complex sp. CFNIH9. Next base: position 50,251 of record NZ_CP026241.1, read on the forward strand.
CGCCCTGACCTGCGAAACAAACCCGTCGTCGTTCTCTCAAATAACGATGGCTGTGTCATTGCGAGAAGTCCTGAAGCGAAGCGGCTGGGTATCAAAATGGGGGTACCGTGGTTTCAGCTGAAGTCGATGAAATTTCCGGAGCCGGTTATCGCGTTCTCCAGTAATTACGCCCTCTAGTAAGTTAAGTGGAATGCAACATTTTCTGTGTAAACTTTGAACAGGATTCCTGATTACGAAGGAGAACACAATGCTCACCACTTTATTCTGTACTCCTGCCAGTTCACAGGCAGAACGATGGTTGGGGTTATTATCCGATCTCGGCAGGTCACCGGCGACAATTCATGCCTACCGCGGCGCACTTACTCACTTCTTTCACTTCTGCTGCCAGCGGGAATTGCCCCCCGAGCAGGCAAGCTTTGAAGATATCGCTGCGTACATTCGCCCCCAGTTACCCGGCATGCCTCAGCCTGCAGCCAGTGCAACGCTTCAGCTTCGCCTTTCTGCTATACGTCTGTGGTTTGACTATCTGATTTACATGGGGGTAATTAGCCGGAACCCTTTACCGCGAGCAGGCACACCCCACATGCCTTCAGCAGGACGCGGTATGGTCCAGCGAATAACACGACTGCCACAAATTCCGGATGACGGCCAGTGGTATCATCTCTTGGGTTATATATCAGACTGTTCATTGCGCGATCGCCTGATGCTAGCGCTGGCGTATCATGGTGCGCTAAGACGCACTGAGGTGACAACAATAACCATAGAGGATATCGATCCTGCCCACAGGCTTATACGGATTCGCGCCGAAAACACTAAAGGCAAACGCGAACGGGTGGTCTGCTACGGCCCGGCGATTACGCCGGTACTGGCAGCACATCTCAGGAACCTGAGGCAAGCGGGTATTACTGGTGGAGCACTGTTCCGTTCGTTTTCTGACAGAAATTATGGCTCACCGCTTTCATACTGGAGCTGGAGTAAAACGGTTCGCTAGTGGTCAGACAGGACCAGCATGCCATTTCTGACCACGCACACCTTTCGTCACCTGCGACTGACACATCTTGCCCGGGCGGGATGGAAGCTGCATGAGATAGCAACCTATGCTGGTCATCGTGATCTACGCACCACGCAGATATATATCCATCTTTCAGGCACTGATCTTGCGGCCAGAATGGCGATGACTGTTGCGGAGACTGACCGGAAAATCGCAGCTATCATGTTTGGCCCGGAGAGAGAGAATGACAGGCAAGCGTGATAAAGGTTTCATATACGCGCATTTTTGCCGTGCAGATTATGACCTGCACGCTGGCTTTAGTCCTGAGCAGAAAGAAGCGCTAAGTACAAGCCATAAACGCTCCCGTAACTATGGCAGGTCCGGTTCCCTCTCTTCCCTGATCACCCCCCTGCTGGATATCGCCAACACCAGTGGCACCGGCTGTAGACTTACCCGCACTGTAATTATGGCGATGCTGACTGAAATGCAAAATGTAGGGCAACCTTGCTGGAACTGGCGGAAAGACCAGTGGATCTCCCTGTTTGATAAATATCGTCGCGGTAAACCACTTATGATGGCATTTGCATATCATCTCGGTTCATTCACGTCGCCGCTTCAGATCCCTCATGAAAACACTCTGTCGCTTTACGCCAGTGCCATCTACGGCAACGCGATTTTCCGGGACCAGCTGAACCGGCTCTCGGAAGCACTGATATCACTGGGCTATTCCCCTCAGCACCTGCGGCATGCCGTTTCCTCCCCCCTGGGTCTGCTGATGCTACTCAATGATAATCCCAGGCTTGAAGAGATGACCACAGAGCTTCTCTGGCAAGCTCAGCAGTACCACGATAAGCGCGTATCAAGACACGTAGGGAAAATTTCTCATGGGCTTGCCGCACTTGGCATTATTGCAAAGCCGGTACGAATGCGTAACTACACCGAATGGCATGAGAAGCCGGTCGAAAATATCAGCCCTGAATGGGTCGCATGGTGCAGACGCTGGCGTGAGACATCTGTGCTTCGTCCCAGAACCCGTGAAAACCAGTACAGCTTTATTCTTCGCTGCGGCCTCTGGCTGGCAAAGGAGCATCCCGAGGTGAAGGTCCCGACAGACTGGTCTATTGAGACATGTGCCAGTTTTATCGCTGCTGTGGGGCGAATGAAAGTGGATGAGCTGTCTCTGGGGACTGAACATGGACTGCGGAAGTCCAAACGCTCCGGAGAGCCCATGATGCCACATTCACGTGCACATTTTATCTATTCGCTGCGACGATTTATGAGCGATTTCGAACTCTGGGGCTGGGGACGCCTTAATTTCAGCCCCGCCCGTCACCTTTTCACGCCGGATACCCCACTTTTTCGCCGTGGTGTAAATCCGAGAGTGATAGATGATCCCGTCTGGCTCAAACTCATCTGGGCCAGTCTGAACCTGCGCCACGAAGACCTGCTCAGTGAAATTCACTATCCCCTTTCCATGCTTCAGGCAATGGCTGTTATCTGGACCCATGCAGGTTTACGACAGAATGAACTCCTGCGCCTGACTACGGAATGCGTCACGCCTCAGTCAGAAGACATTATCAGGGAGGATGGTAGTGTCGTTCCTGCCGGAACACTATGTTATCTAAACGTCCCGGCAGGAAAGACATCGAAAGCATTTGTTAAACCCGTCTCTGTCATTGTAAAAAAATATGTAGACATATGGTTGAACATCCGCCCCGTGGATCAGGCAAAACTGAATGATGATCGCACCGGAGAAAAAGTCCGTTATCTCTTCCAGTATCGCGGCAAGCCGGCAGGCAGCGATGTGATTAACCGGACGGTCATCCCAGTCCTCTGCGCCAGAGCGGGGCTGCCGGTTGAAGACAGCGGAGGCGCCATAACCAGCCACCGTGGACGGGTTTCAGCCCTGACTGCGCTTGCCAGCGTACCACAGGGCATGTCGCTGTATGAACTGATGCAGTGGTCAGGTCATTCATCACCACAGTCAACCCTGCATTACATTCGCATCCGCCCTACACAGCTGGCAGCGTCATTTGTGAAGGCCGATCGGATAGCCCATATGATAAGCGTACTGGTCGATCACGATCCGGAAGCGGTCTCGCCCACTGATCCGGCGACCTATTATGACCTTGGTGAGTCCTTCTGCATGAATCCATTCTGGAGCAGTTGCCCGCACAGAATGGCCTGCATTGGTTGCGATTTTAATCTGCTGAAAGACAGTGCGCGCGGACTGATGCTGGAGAGTAAAACATCTATCAGGCGTTATCTCGAAGAGGTCCCGCTCACGCCTGATGAGAAAGCCATTGTAGAGCAGGATATTAAAAAAGTAGAACAGGCTCTTGCAAAATTAACCGGTAAATCCGGAGGATAAAATGAACCAATATGAGCAAAAAACGAAGATTGCGCACATCAGAGCATATTAACCAATAGGTTGCAGATCAAATCGCCTGTAACAGCCTTTCTGGCTGTTTGTATATAATTATGAAAAAATGGTGAGTAGAGTTTCAGGGTAACAGGGGATGCTTATGTCGGTTTTCCACAACTGGCTACTTGAGATCGCATGTGAGAATTACTTCGTCTACATCAAACGCCTTTCCGCCAACGATACCGGCGCAACAGGTGGTCACCAGGTAGGGCTTTATATCCCTTCAGGTATCGTTGAAAAACTGTTTCCGTCTATCAACCATACCCGTGAACTGAACCCTTCGGTTTTTCTCACCGCACATGTGTCATCGCATGATTGCCCAGACAGCGAAGCCCGGGCAATTTATTATAACAGCCGTCATTTTGGTAAAACCCGGAATGAAAAAAGGATTACCCGCTGGGGTAGAGGCAGCCCACTTCAGGATCCTGAAAATACAGGGGCTCTGACGCTCCTGGCTTTCAAGCTTGATGAGCAAGGGGGGGACTGTAAGGAAGTAAATATTTGGGTATGCGCCAGCACTGATGAAGAGGACGTCATTGAGACCGCTATTGGTGAAGTTATACCCGGAGCGCTTATATCCGGCCCCGCAGGACAGATTCTTGGCGGACTATCTCTACAGCAAGCGCCAGTAAATCATAAATATATTCTACCTGAAGACTGGCACCTGCGCTTTCCGTCGGGAAGTGAAATTATTCAGTATGCAGCCAGCCATTATGTGAAAAATTCCCTTGATCCGGATGAGCAACTTCTTGACCGCCGGCGCGTGGAGTACGACATATTTCTGTTGGTTGAGGAACTGCATGTTCTGGATATCATCCGAAAAGGATTTGGCTCTGTGGATGAATTTATTGCGCTGGCCAATTCTGTCAGCAATCGCCGTAAATCCAGAGCCGGGAAGTCGCTGGAACTGCACCTGGAGCATCTATTCATTGAGCACGGCCTGCGACACTTTGCGACGCAGGCCGTCACAGAAGGTAATAAAAAGCCCGATTTCCTTTTCCCTTCCGCAGGGGCTTACCACGATACTGAGTTTCCCGTAGAAAATCTGCGCATGCTGGCAGTCAAGACTACCTGTAAGGATCGCTGGCGTCAGATACTGAATGAGGCCGATAAAATTCATCAGGTGCATCTGTTTACACTCCAGGAGGGAGTTTCTCTGGCTCAATATCGGGAGATGCGGGAGTCGGGTGTCAGACTGGTCGTGCCATCATCTCTGCACAAAAAATACCCGGAGGCGGTGAGAGCTGAGCTAATGACGCTAGGCGCGTTTATTGCTGAGCTGACAGGGCTTTACGCAGATATTCCATAGATAATCTCCCGGCATAAATACCGGGAGGAGCGTTCAGATTCGTTCAACCTTGCACGAATCGGCATAAACCGCTTTCAGGATATAAGGTTCAAGCAGTTTGGCTACGGCTTCAAACACGGGCACCACTACGGAGTTACCGAACTGCCTGTACGACTGAGTGTCTGACACAGGAATGCGAAAAGGCCTGCCATCTACTTTTTCAAAACCCATAAGGCGCGCGCACTCTCGTGGAGTCAGCCTGCGGGGCCGATGCGCCTGATTTTCTTCGTTCGCGAAGTCTGTTTCACCTGTGACCATATCCCAGCCACGGTCTATCAGAATTTCAGACCCGTCTTTGTGATAGCGAGCAGAAAGCGTACGGGCAATGCTTTCTTTATTTTCAGGATTAACGAGGCCAAAACCGAATCCGTTACCCTTAGCTGCGTGCTTTTTGGCGTAGTTATAGAGATACTCCCAGAGTTTCGGCGTCAGTATATATTTGCTGTCAACCACGGGTTCCAGCAGTTCGCCAAATGACGGACGCTGTTCCGGATAAAAACGACTAATATCGCGCAGGGTAAAACCCTGGTGAATATTCAGATCACGACGGAAACCGACCAAAACGATACGTTCTCGGTGCTGAGGTAAAAAGTGCTTTCCGTCGATAACTTTAGGATCGTTTTTGCCCATCTCAGCTGCATCCGCAACTTCATAGCCCAGTTCGTCGAGGGTATCCATGATGACTTTAAAGGTTTTACCCTTGTCATGGCTCTTCAGGTTTTTAACGTTTTCAAGAACAAAGATGGCAGGTTTTTTTGCGCGGATAATACGCGCCACATCGAAGAAGAGCGTTCCCTGAGCCTCACATTCGAAACCATGCGCGCGCCCGAGCGAGTTTTTCTTGCTTACACCCGCAAGGCTGAACGGTTGACAGGGGAAACCTGCCAGAAGTACATCATGATCCGGCACATGCTCATTAATGTAAGCATAGGCATCGTTTTCAGGTACTTCAGGTTTATCACTGAGCGTGACTTCCCGAATATCGAGATTGAAAGTGTGTTCCTGAGCATCGTTAAACCAGTTAGCTTTATATGTGCGCACAGCCTCTTTATTCCATTCACTGGTAAAAACGCACTGGCCACCGATGGTTTCGAAGCCCTTCCGTATACCTCCAATGCCAGCAAACAGGTCAATAAACCGGAAGGCATAGTCAGGGTGATGAGCAGGCGCTTCCGGAAGCATTTTTCGTAGAAGTTCCTCTTCGGCTAACGTCAGCGACTTAGGTGAGCACTTACCATTAATCCAGCGATTAAGAGTCTCGCGACTCCACTCATTTTTACCAACTTTTCTAAGCAGTTCAGCCACGTACTTCTGGTCATAGATTTCCAGCACCTGCCCGAGCAGCTTTTTATCATTTTCCTGTCGCAGTTGTTCTTCCGCCTCTGCTTTCTCAAGCAGATCCTGCGCCAGTAATTCAAATTCAGACATATTGCCTCCATTGGGTCTTATGGGTGAAACTGTATCACTCATTTGACCCAGAGGAAATGTTTTTATCTGGATATTTAAACAGGGTTATTGTTAACGAAAATCAGCTTTTTGTCATTACAGGGCCAGAAAGATACTATCTGGCGGCATAAAAAGCGCCATGTCTCGCATGTCCCAACTTTAGAGGCTTCTGTTTCTCGCCAAAAAGGCGTGCTTATCAGCAGGCTCAATTGAATTGGAGATCCAAGTAGGTGAGTATTACTACTCACCTTCACTGCTAAGAAGAGTTACATCTAGACCATACGCTCAGGCCGTTTCCAGTTCAGCATCATCGTTCGACGCCCCGATATTAAGGAGCAGCCTGTCACATTCAACAATAACGTATTCCGGGATAAGATCGAATCGTGTGGGGTCTAGTTGGCAGATAAACTCGTTTTCAATATGATAGGTTTCATTCACAAACTTGCGAATGACACGGTTATCGGCCTCAGGTTCCAGTAGTCGGAACACCTGAAGTTTTTCATAGCCATTCGTGCAGCTTCGATATAACGACAGAATTTTGTCAGGATCATTCAGCAAGCTCAGCATATGGGGGTAATCAAAACCAAAAATATTTTTAGTGATTAAACTGCATCCATTAAGGAAGCTCTCCGGGTCCATCATCGGGTACCCTGTTCCTTCAATCAGAGGTAGGCGTGTGTCGATTGGTTCCTCTCGGCGGTGAAATAAGTTAGAAAGTACCTGATAAACATCACCTCGATTGTCCATGATTTCATAATGCCTGCGAAGATAAATGAGCTTGATCAGGTCATCACAGTCGGATTCGAGAACCACTTTGCAGATTTGGGCAAACGTCAGAATATCGCTTTCGCGGATAGGTAATTCAGTTATCGTGCCAGTGCTATAACGTAAATAGGATGCAGTAACCTGGTTACTAAACAACTTCTTCACCGACTTCAGAGTATCGATGATTGGCTCAACGTCATGTGTAAGCATCAGTACCGTCTGGTTTTTCAAACACTCAGATGAGTCACGGCGGAACAACATTTCCAGGATGGCAAATTTTTTGTTTTTATCAAACGAAGAGATAGGATCATCGAGAATAATCAGGTTGGGCTTACGAGCCAGGCATTCGTACATAAAAAGAACGATCGAAAAGGCATTACGCTCGCCGTAGCTCAAATGTTGGCTACCTCCACTGAGATAGTCGGTATAGTCGACATGGCGAAGCTTAAGACGGCACTGTTCTCCATCGCCAGATATATCTACCTGATAGCGGTAACCCGCATATGCCAGAAAAGTGTTGATATCCTTCTTGTGTTTCTGAATGAGCCGCTGCATGCCAGCGCGCTGCTTGTTGATTTGCCCCTGCAGCAAACCAGCCTGGGAAATGAGGCTATCTAACGAGGCGTTCAGTCTCCCAATTGTTGCAAGAGTTTTATCAGATTGCAGCTCGGAAAAATACTTCACATCCAAACGAAAAGAGGCTAAAGAGGCACGAATATTTCCGGCGTCGTTAAAAGTAAAACTGTTCAGGGTTTTTAATGTTAAGAGCATGGCCAGAAGATTTTCTGTCTGCTGCTTTACGGTAACAAGGTAGTCTTCATGCTTCTTCTCCAATCCTCCCTGTAACGTCGTTATTTCCCTCAGACGGGAGCGTGCGGCTTCGGAAAAATACTCGCCTAATTTATCAAGTACTGTGATGATACCAACCAGATTTTTGATCACTGCTTTGTCATATTCAGCGCTTACTTTGCTAATTTGTTCTGCTTTTTCGTGAGAATCACCTGTGCAGAAAGGACAGCATCCCTCAGAGAGTGAGCAGAAATTTTCATACCCTTTGGTCTGCCACTCGATCCACTCTACATTACGATGACTCTGAATAAATGGCTGATAAGGCTCTAGCCCGGAGGGAATATGCTGAAGCTTGTTACCCCCTGCCAACCCCTTCATCCCCGTAGAGGCTTTAGATAAGCCCTTGCTTGTCAGCTTGAACGCACCACTAAGCTCCTGAAGATGTGTAATAAATAGCTCAAGCTCATCATTACCACTGAATTCCTGCCGGATTGCCATTACCATCGAGTCGATCTCTCGCTCCGTTTGGTTGTAGGCTTCTGTTTTGATAAAGATGTCAAAGCTGTTACTAATCAGTTCATCAGGCTGAAATGTGAACTGAGACACGTACTTTTCATCAAAGCACATTACATCCTGAATTTGCTCTGTACCCGTTACACTGGGCTGAAAATCGTCGGGATTCACTGCTCGAAACTTAAAAGGTAGCAGACTGTTAAGACCAGCGGCATCACGAGAAACACTGTGCAAAATGGCACGTGATATGGTGCTTTTACCCGTGCCATTTGGAGCGAACTTAATGTTAAGTTTATTTTCAGAGAGTGTAATGCAAGCGTTATCTATGTTATTGCAGTATTTGATTTCAACATCCATTGAAAAATCCTTCTAACATGCTGAGCTGGAGAAGACTGCATCTTTTTATTAAACCCATAACGGTGGTCTTTTCATTTTACCATCGCATCAGGGAAGCCAAACAGATAGCTGACTACCTGCCTTGGAGGATTAATATACGAAATTATTAGTTGTGAATCTTGATATGTGGTAACAATTTCGGACGTATGCTTTTAGTTCATAGTAATCTTTTAAAGCATGCATTATTTATATTGATTTTCTATTCCACATAAATGCCTCGATGTCGGCGCGCGTGATGAACTGCCTGGAGGAGCTGGCCCCCAGGGTGGAACAGTATTCGATCGACGAGATGTTCCTTGACTTGACCGGTGTGGAGCACTGCATGGACCTGGAGGATTTCGGCCGGCAGCTGCGCCAGCACGTGTATGACTGTACCCGTCTGACCATCGACGTGGGTGCCGGACCGACGAAAACCCTCGCTAAATCAGCCCAGTGGGCCTCTAAAGAGTGGAAACAGTTTCGTGGTGTGCTCGCCCTGACCCGGGGGAATCCACAGCGAACGCGGAAACTGCTTTCACTGCAGCCGGTCGAAGAGATCTGGGGCGTGGGAAACCGTATTGCACGCAAGCTCAATGTCCTTGGCATCAGGACCGCGCTCGATCTGGCCCAGGCGAACCCGGCCTTCATCCGGAAAATTTCTCCGTCGTTCTCGAGCGAACAGTATGCGAACTGAACGGGGAAAGCTGCATGTCGCTTGAGGAAGCCCCGCCAGTGAAACAGCAGATTGTCTGCAGCCGCAGTTTTGGAGAGAAAATCACGGAGTACGATTCGCTGCGGCAGGCTGTCTGTCAGTACGCAGAGCGGGCCTCAGAAAAGCTGCGTAAAGAGCGCCAGTATTGTCGGCATATTTCCGTATTCATCAAAACGTCTCCGTTCGCCGTTAAAGAGCCTTACTACGGCAACGTGGCCACTGAGAAACTGCTTACCCCCACTCAGGACACCCGGGACATCATTGCGGCCGCCACAACGGCTCTGGAGCGCATCTGGAAGGACGGGCACCGGTATGCCAAAGCCGGTGTGATGCTGAATGACTTCACCGGCTCCGGCGTTTCGCAGCTGCAGCTGTTTGACGAACGTTCGCCACGTCCTCACCGCGCTGAGCTAATGAAGGTTCTCGATGATATTAATCATTCCGGTCTGGGACAGGTCTGGTTTACCAGCCGAGGGATTGCGCCTTCCTGGCAGATGAAACGCGATATGCTCTCCCCTGCTTACACCACCCGTTGGAAAGATATCCCCATTGCTAGGTTCAGTTAAATTCCCCTTTCAGAGAGAATCAGTAGTGCTCGCCGCAGCCGAACGACAGGGCGAAGCCCGCGAGTGAGCGAGGAAGCACCAGGGAACAAAACGAACATAATCTTCTTACGCACCGAATACAGGAATCACTGTAACAATCTTAAAATCGGTATTGTGATAAAAACAGCTGAACAGAGTGGAACCATAGTTCCAGTGAATCCGGCGTGTGGAATCGATATTCCCGGTTGGGGTTGACGGGTGAGTTCTGCCACGCAAGTAGAAGGTGGGACCGTGGTCCCAGTTATTCTGGTGTGTGGAATCCGTATTCCGGGCGGGATTAACGGGTGAGTTCTGACACGTAAGTAGGAGGTGGGACCGTGGTCCCATTAATCTGGTGTGTGGAATCCGTATTCCGGGCGGGATTAGCGGGTGAGTTTTGCCACGCAAGTAGGAGGTGGGACCGTGGTCCCAGTTAATCTGGTGTGTGGAATCAGTATTCCGGGATGGGTTACCGTCTGAGTTCTGATATGCAGGCTGAGGGGTGAACCGTGGAACTAGTTAAGAAAAAGTAGCAGAAACTAGATCTTAGATTATGGTAACAATCAGGTTGAGATAAGAAAACAGACCTTTTTAACACCACTGGTGTTATAGTGCAGAGAATAGCTGCTTCGGATGTATATATTCCGAAGCAGCATGTAACGCATTAAGGATATTTGAAATTAATGATAACGCTCGCTTGTAACATTAAACAGGCTAAACTTTTTGTAAGTCACGCAGTATGCTTTCTATCTTCTCGATACATTCGGCAGGTAAACGAGATTTATCGAGATTAAAAATCACCTTATCGCCTTTGTATAGGGCTGTCGCACCAGGTACAAATTGATGACGGGTATTAAGGTTAACTTTTTTACCTGATGGCTCTTTCAGAACATCTGTCAGTAAACCAATAACTTCCTCGGATTCAAAGATAACTCCCGCTTTCTTTTGCTCATGAAGCTGTTGTGTCCGTTGCAACAATAAAGCTTCTTTTCCCGAAAATGCTTTATACAGCGCCTCCCCAGAGCGGGCGGAAAGTTCACCAGGGTGAGTAAACAGGGCAACCACTGATTTTGGCAAATGGGCCGTGTTGATGCAACGCGTGATGATTTTACGGGAAATATTCTCAGCTTCAGCCAGAGCAGAGATATTGCCGTTAAAATCATTTTCCAACCGCTTTGCATAGCGGTTGCCCCGTTCATAAGCACTGACAGGGCGGTAATCATTACCCAGCCGTGATAAAGCCATCATCTGTTCGTCATCGAGATCCCCGACGAGAACACGATAATCCGATGATGTCAGAATGGCGGCTTTACGACGGCGACTACCATCTGCAATCTCAATGACACCTTCTACCCGTCGTCCGAACGCAGGCGTCTGCTGACCACTCAGGATGAAAGAGGGGATTAGATCATCAAGCGCGTCTTCGGTCAGTAGTTCCTGGTCTCGTTCATTACCTGACCAGACTCTCGATGCCGTTTCAACACTCTCGCCCGGGATGGCTTCCAGAATAAATTTCACTTCCCGGCCGCAAACTGGAAGCAGTATGGCATTTCCACGAGCCATGGCTCCTACACGTGCGATTAATGAATCAACCATCGGTGCAGCGGGTGCCGCTGACGGCTCAGTTTCGGGGCGAATATCTTTTATGGTATGTTTTGGAATAACTGGAGCACGTTTCATTATCTGATCTCCCAGCGAGGTTTAATCAGGCGATCAAAAATTTCATTACAAACAGGCTCCCAGATAGCCAGCGCATTTCGCCAGGCTCCTGTAGACGAGCGTTGATCGATAGCCTGCTCAAACACTGTTCTCATACGGATCTGACCTTTACCGACCTCGTCGGTCTCGCGTACAACGTTTTTCAGTACCATGCTTCCCCAGGCATCGCGGATCTGTTCTTCCATCCAGGGTGACTGCGAGCCATTGTTATTGCTGTACTTGGTCAGAAGAATTCTGACGTCAGGCTCAAAACCCTGCAGATCCACGTTTTTTAACAGATCGCGCAGCATGTCAAAAAACTGAAGGGCAGAGGTGTAATCGAATAACTCAGCTGGCGTTGGCACAATGAGTACATCCGCAGCACAAACAACATTGATGGTACCAATACCGAGGTTCGGTGCACTGTCGATAACAATGACATCATAATCATGAGCCACCGTTTCGATGGCCAGGCGAAGCATCATGTGGGGTTCTGTCGGGAGTTTTCCGTCGTCAAACCTTCCCATGAGCTCTGTTTCAATGCGGTGCAGAGCCAAGCATGACGGAATGATGTCGAGACCCGGCCAGCAGGTGGATTTGACGGCATAGGCTGCATCATCGCGCTCACCGAGATAAAAAGGCAACAGTGTGTCTTCGGCATGGATATGCAAATCAGGAACCCAACCGTGGTACATGGAGGCTGTGCCCTGAGGATCATTCCCTTCGACAAGTAGTACCCTCAGCCCTTTCAGCGCCAGATCCTGTGCCAGGTGGACAGATACCGATGTCTTATAAACCCCCCCTTTATGTGCTGCCACCGCAATAACGGGCGGAACGCTGTCATCAGGACGGCGCAAACGGGTGCCAAATACATCCCGCATATGATTGATTTGTTCAATGGTGTAGCCCACCCGCTGCTCCACCCGTCCACGCATTTCCATATCAGGATGTGGAAGGCGTCCTGCTTTTTCGGCATCACGGATTGCCTGAGAAGAAACACCAATCAGATCGGCGGCCTCACCCACACGCCAGCGACGGGTAATTTTCCTAGCTTCCGGACTATCATCGTTAAACTGTGCAATCGCGATAGCTTTCGTCATTTCATGACCAGCATTAATGCACTGGTCAAGCGTTTCCATCAGTCCCATTCTCTGTTCCTTGTTATCATCTTTGCATTAATCTATTAAATCTTGATAAAAATCGCAAAGCAACATTAAAATTGCAAACCACCTTAAAAATTGCAAAGCCGATCAAAATGTAGCCGTTTTCAGTTCAGCATCCAACTGAAAGTCTGCTGCATGCTTCAGTCAATATCATCCGCTCGCCGCAGAAAGCGTGCGCACGCAGGCGCATGCGTCGAGGAAGAGGAATTACTGCGTACTAACAAGGTGTGGCAGACGCTCTGAAGCTAACGAAGATCCAGCGGATGGTTTTGAATGGTGAGGAATTGACTACTGAATCGCCATGGGTTTAACAGACACCTCAGAGTCATTTAAGATGGCTTAAAGAGAGGTGCCCATGAGCGGTAAGCGTTATCCCGAAGAGTTTAAAACTGAAGCAGTCAAACAGGTTGTTGATCGCGGTTATTCTGTTGCCAGCGTTGCAACACGTCTCGATATCACCACCCACAGCCTTTACGCCTGGATAAAGAAGTACGGTCCGGATTCTTCCACTAATAAAGAACAGTCAGATGCTCAGGCCGAGATCCGCCGTCTCCAGAAAGAGCTGAAACGGGTTACCGACGAACGGGACATATTAAAAAACTGTCCATGGGTGAAACCCCGTCCTGAGTCTCAGAAACTCCCCGGAAAAGTTGGCAGGCTAATTTAGCGAAGGAAGCAGCCGTCGGCCTTTTGGTGGTATGACCCCGTAAAAAAACATGGTTCAGGGACTGTGGCGGATCCGGCAGTGGTGACTTTGATCCCGTTCAGGAAGGTGATTTCTCCGTCGTCCCCTCCTTCGTTCATCGAAAAATGAGCAAGGAGATTTCCATGAAAAAATCCTCCCGAATGTCTGTTATCCATCCTCATGCTGCGGGCGTTGATATTGGCGCTGAATTCCACGTAGTCGCCGTTCCACCGGATGCTGACGCCGAGCCGGTCAGAACTTTTCAAAGTTTCACTGGCGACCTTCATCGGATGTCCGACTGGCTCAAAACCTGTCACATTACGACCATTGCCATGGAGTCCACTGGCGTTTACTGGTTGCCTGCTTTTGAGATCCTTGAGGCTGCGGGTTTCAATGTGATCCTTGTTAATGCCAGAGACGCAAAAAATGTTCCCGGTCGCAAGACTGATGTCAATGACGCACAGTGGCTGCAGAAGCTGCATTCATTTGGCCTTCTTCGGGCCAGTTTCAGACCTGAACACGACATTTCCGTACTCAGGTCTTATTTGAGACAACGGGAACGCCTGACTGAATACCGGGCTGCTCATATCCAACATATGCAGAAGGCGTTGATGCAGATGAATGTTCAATTGCATCATGCCGTATCGGATATTACTGGCGTTACCGGTCTTTCAATCGTCAGAGCTATTGTCAGTGGTGAGCGCGATCCTTCAGTATTGATCCAGTATCGTGATGTCAGATGTAAAAAGACGCCAGAGGTTCTTCAACAGGCACTGACAGGGAACTGGCAGCCTGAACATCTTTTTGCACTTGAACAGTCGGTGGCATTTTTCGATTTTTACCAGGAAAAAATCCGTGAGTGTGATGATCAAATCGAAACTTCATTATTGCAGCTCAGCACCGGAACTGAAGAGCCTGAAGGAGTATTGCCCTCCGCCAGACATCGTACAAAACAGCCCAATCAGCTTTCCTTTGATGTCAGGCCATTACTCTGGAAAATTACCGGAGCAGACCTGACACAGATACATGGGTTCGGACCTTATCTGGCACTAAAATTCGTTGCCGAATGCGGTACTGACATGAATCGCTGGCCGGATGCGAGCCATTTTACCTCGTGGCTGTGTTTGTCCCCGGGGAATAAGATCTCCGGTGGAAAAGTACTGTCCTCGAAAACACGGCGTTCATCCAGTCGAATTGCTGCTGCACTAAGACTGGCAGCCACAACAATTGGCCGGAGCGATACAGCGCTGGGTGCTTTTTATCGTCGATTATCATCCCGTATCGGGAAAGCAAAAGCAGTCACTGCAACGGCAAGAAAACTGGCAATACTGTTCTACAATGCCCTTAAATACGGTCAGAAATATGTCGATCCTGGCGCGGATTATTATGAAGAGCGCTACCGTAATCGCGTACTCGACGGGCTTAAACGAAGGGCAAAATCACTGGGTTACTCTCTCCAGCAAGATCCCGAGTTATGCGTGTGAACCGGGAGTTTCTCAGTAAGCGTGCAGTGAGAACCGTATTGACGAAGTGAAGCTGGTCAGGCAGGCAGAGTAACCCGCCACGGGAGCAGAGCACCCACCCGGTTCACAGGCCAGTCGGCGATGACATCAAGTACATAATGCAGATAGCGTTCCGGATCCACGCCGTTTAATTTGCACGTCCCGATAAGACTGTACAGTGACGCACCGCGCTCACCACCATGATCCGAGCCGAAGAACAGCCAGTTTTTTCTCCCCAGACTGACCCGTCGTAGGGCGTTTTCGGCAATGTTATTATCCACCTCCACCCAGCCATCTTCTGCATAGCGGATCAGCGCCGGCCACTGGTTCAGCGCATACCCGAACGCCTTCGCCAGTTCTGAGTGCCTTGAGAGGGTTTTCTGTTTCTCCCGCAGCCACCCCTCCAGTGACGCCAGCAGCGGCAGCACTTTTTGGTGCCGGACTGCCTGCCGTTCCTCTGCTCTTTTACCTCTGATCTCCGACTCGATGGCATACAGCTCGCCGATCCGTTTCAGCGCCTCCTCCGTCAGGACTGACGGGGTACGGACGTGAACATCGTGGATTTTTCGGCGGGCATGGGCCCAGCACGCGGCTTCCTTTATATGGCCGTCGCGGTAGAGCTCGTTGAACCCGGCGTAGGCATCAGCCTGCAGTACGCCACTGAAGCCTGCAAGATGGGTCTGAGGGTGGATACCTTTTCTGTCCGGGCTGTAAGCGAACCACACTGCGGGGGCCAGCGCTGATCCGGCGTTGCGGTCGTCTCGAACGTACGTCCATAAGCGCCCGGTCTTCGTCTTCTTATTGCCCGGCAACAGCACCGGGACAGGCGTATCGTCAGCATGGAGTTTGCCGTCGGTCAGGACATAGTGCTGAAGGGCTTCATCCAGCGGTGCCAGCAGACGACAACACGCATCCACCCAGCCCGACAGTACAGAACGACTCAACACTACACCCTGGCGGGCATAGATCTCCGACTGGCGATACAGCGGTGTGTGCTCTGCATACTTTGAGGTCAGCACTCGGGCCAGCAGCCCCGGTCCGGCGATCCCCCGTTCGATGGGGCGCGAAGGAGCCGGGGCCTGAACGATGCGATCGCACCGACGGCAGGCATGCTTTTCACGGACTGTCCGGATAACCCGGAAGGCGCTGCGCATCAGCTCCAGCTGTTCGGCGGCATCCTCACCCAGGTAACTCAGCGAACCACCGCACTCCGGGCAACACGGCTCAGTCGGCAGCAGCCGCTTCTCATCCCGTGGGAGTGACTCAGGGAACGGTTTGCGGGTGCGGGTCTGACGCAGCGGGCGCTGCACTGCCGGGTCATCCACCCGGCCGGTCAGCGTATCGCTTTCCTGCTGCAGCAGGTTCAGGTCAGCTTCCATTTGCGCGATACGGCGGGATACCTTTTCGGAACGACTGCCGAAGTTCATCCGGCGCAGCTTATCCAGTTGCGCCTGCAGATGGTCTATTTCGCGTTCCCGGTTGCTCAGCTTTTCCTGCAGGGCGTGGATCAACGCTTCCTGTTCGGCCAGGCGCTGTTTCAGCAGAAGGATGTCGTCAGAAGAGGTATCGTTCATAAGCCTGTATTTTACCAGGCTTATTCTGCGACAACCAGGATAAAGAGCGCTACAACATGGTCAGGGATGTCAGTAACCGCTTTGGCTGTCGCCAGTCGATACCTTCCATCAGCATCGCCAGTTGCGCCGGCGTCAGGAACACTTTGCCATCGCGGGCTGAGGGCCAGGCGAAGCGACCACGTTCCAGTCGCTTTGTCAGCAGGCACAGACCATCGCCGGTGGACCAGAGCAGTTTTACCTGACTGCCGCTGCGTCCCCGGAAGATGAAGACGTGGCCGGACATCGGGTCATCTTTCAGCGCGGTCTGCACCTTTGCGGCGAGGCCATTGAAGCCGTTGCGCATATCGGTGATACCGGCAACCAGCCAGATTTTTGTGCCTGCGGGAAGATTTATCATACCGGCCCCCGCATCAGTTCGCGCAGGACAGTGCTCATGAGTTCAGCAGAGGGATGAGTCAGTGTTATTTCTCCTCCCCGACATTTTATGTGGCAGGTAGCGGGAGGAGAGCAGGATGGTAGTTCGAAGGTTGGGAGAGAAGAGCCCGCCTGAAGCTGCACGGGTATCAGGGCAGGAAGCGACGATGAGTTTTTTCGGGGCCGACAGACCCGCCCTTCACGCTGCCAGAGCCTTATCCATTTAAAGAGCAGGTTATCATTGACGTCATGTTTCCGGGCCAGTGCGGCAATACTGCCTTCTTCTTCAAGAGCCAGCCTGACCAGTTCCATTTTGAATTCAGGGGAATAGTGTTTCCGGGGAAGTCTTTCTTTAGCGCGCATGAGGTGTCCACCTGCAAAATAAGTGGGTGCTTAAGTTACAGGATCCTGGATTCGGGACCAGACGGTACTCAGACGACGCTTACGTTTCTCAGGAAAGCCGCTGTAGATTCAATCTGTCAATGCAACACCCCTTTCAATTATCTCTTTCGGTGTTTTGAACTTCAGTGTCTTTCTCGGTCTGTTGTTTAGCTGAGCAGCAACCAGATCTAGTTCATGTTGAGTATATTGGGCAAGACATGTCTTTTTAGGAAAGTACTGCCGAATTAGCCCATTTGTGTTCTCATTTGTTCCCCGCTGCCAAGGACTCTGAGGATCGCAGAGGTAAACTTTAACGCCGGTGCTGACAGTAAATTCCAGATGTCTGGCCAGTTCCATTCCTCTGTCCCATGTCAGTGATTTTCTGAGTTCTGACGGTAAACTCAGGAATTTGTCGGTAAGAGCCTGATTTACTGAGACAGAATCTTTGCCCCTGAGTCTAAGGATGATCGTATAACGTGATTTTCGGTCTACAAGTGTGGCTATATGAGAGTTTTTTGTACCTGAGACTAAATCGCCCTCCCAATGCCCCAGAGAGCGTCTGTTATCGATATTTCGGGAACGTTCGTGAATTGGTGTTCCGTTCACTATGTTAATCGTACCTCTTTCGCCTTTGCGGGTATGACGCCTGCCATGGCGAAGGCTATGCGACCGTCGCAGATGCTGTATATTCAGGTGGTGTAGCGCTTCACGGCTACGAAAGTACAGCGTTTTATAAATTGTCTCAGGTGATATTCGCAGCGTTTTTTGACGTGGTTTTGTTCGCCTTAACCATCCTGATATTTGCTCTGGAGACCATTTCATCTCCAGCTTTTCCAGAACAAGCTTTCGCAATGGTAAATTTTGATCCAGTAAGCACGGTTTTGGCCTTTTCGCCATTCTGTTGGCTCGGTTATTAGCATCAACAGCTTTGTAATAGCGTCTGCCCCGATTACGCTGAACTTCACGTGAGATCGTCGAAGGACTGCGATTCAGCGCAGTAGCTATCGCACGAATGCTCATTTTGGCTGACAAACCAGCTCGTATCTCCTCGCGCTCAGACAGTGTCAGGTGAGCTACAGCCCGCTTACGCTCATGGGGTTTTATGCCGCCAGTATCCCTTAACATAGTGAAGATCGTTCCGGGTTTTGAACCCAGGATATTCGCTATTTCACTGAAGCCTGTTCCGTTCTTCCATAGTTCAAAAACAGAGGCTTTTTCCTCTGCTGTAAATGTTCGTCTCATTCAAAAAACCTCCGCAACCCCATGTTTTCACATAACTGTTGCGTTGACCAATTGAATCTACAGCGGCGTACTTCGCAAAGCTGTCCGACTGAGGTACGCCTTTATCCGTGACAACTCCTGTTGCTGGCGTGTTCGCCTGCTCTGTCGGGTGCTGGATGTTCATCCCAGTGGTTTTTACGCCTGGCTTCAGCAGCCGCATTCACAACGCCATCAGGCAGACCTGAGACTGACAGGACAGATTAAACAGTTCTGGCTGGAATCGGGATGCGTCTATGGTTATCGCAAAATCCATCTGGATCTGCGGGACAGCGGGCAACAGTGCGGAGTGAACCGGGTCTGGCGACTGATGAAACGTGTCGGGATAAAGGCTCAGGTCGGATACCGGAGCCCGCGGGCACGTAAAGGCGAGGCCAGTATCGTGTCGCCCAACAGGCTCCAGCGACAGTTCAATCCGGATGCTCCGGATGAGCGTTGGGTAACGGACATAACCTACATCAGGACCCACGAAGGCTGGCTGTATCTTGCCGTTGTTGTTGATCTGTTCTCACGCAAAATTATCGGCTGGTCCATGCAATCCCGGATGACAAAGGACATTGTCCTGAACGCACTGCTGATGGCTGTATGGCGGCGTAATCCCCAAAAACAGGTGCTGGTTCATTCGGATCAGGGCAGTCAGTACACAAGCCATGAGTGGCAGTCGTTCCTGAAATCACACGGCCTGGAGGGCAGCATGAGCCGTCGCGGTAACTGCCATGATAATGCGGTTGCAGAAAGCTTTTTCCAGTTGTTGAAACGCGAACGGATAAAGAAAAAGATCTACGGAACGCGGGAAGAAGCCCGCAGCGATATTTTTGATTACATCGAAATGTTTTATAACAGTAAGCGTCGGCATGGTTCTAGCGATCAGATGTCACCGACAGAATATGAAAACCAGTATTATCAACGGCTCGGAAGTGTCTAGATTTTCCGTGGCGATTCATTCTTCTCGGCTGACTCAGTCATTTCATTTCTTCATGTTTGAGCCGATTTTTTCTCCCGTAAATGCCTTGAATCAGCCTATTTAGACCGTTTCTTCGCCATTTAAGGCGTTATCCCCAGTTTTTAGTGAGATCTCTCCCACTGACGTATCATTTGGTCCGCCCGAAACAGGTTGGCCAGCGTGAATAACATCGCCAGTTGGTTATCGTTTTTCAGCAACCCCTTGTATCTGGCTTTCACGAAGCCGAACTGTCGCTTGATGATGCGAAATGGGTGCTCCACCCTGGCCCGGATGCTGGCTTTCATGTATTCGATGTTGATGGCCGTTTTGTTCTTGCGTGGATGCTGTTTCAAGGTTCTTACCTTGCCGGGGCGCTCGGCGATCAGCCAGTCCACATCCACCTCGGCCAGCTCCTCGCGCTGTGGCGCCACTTGGTAGCCGGCATCGGCTGAGACAAATTGCTCCTCTCCATGCAGCAGATTACCCGGCTGATTGAGGTCATGCTCGTTGGCCGCGGTAGTGACCAGGCTGTGGGTCAGGCCACTCTTGGCATCGACCAAGGTGCCTTGAGTCATCATGACGCCTGCTTCGGCCAGCCAGCGATTGATGGTCTTGAACAATTGGCGGGCCAGTTGATGCTGCTCCAGCAGGTGGCGGAAATTCATGATGGTGGTGCGGTCCGGCAAGGCGCTATCCAGGGATAACCGGGCAAACAGACGCATGGAGGCGATTTCGTACAGAGCATCTTCCATCGCGCCATCGCTCAGGTTGTACCAATGCTGCATGCAGTGAATGCGTAGCATGGTTTCCAGCGGATAAGGTCGCCGGCCATTACCAGCCTTGGGGTAAAACGGCTCGATGACTTCCACCATGTTTTGCCATGGCAGAATCTGCTCCATGCGGGACAAGAAAATCTCTTTTCTGGTCTGACGGCGCTTACTGCTGAATTCACTGTCGGCGAAGGTAAGTTGATGACTCATAATGAACCCTGTTCCATGGCTCCAGATGACAAACATGATCTCATATCAGGGACTTGTTCGCACCTTCCCTAGATACCGCAGAAGAGCTGTTTCGGCAAAAATACTGTAATAGGACTAGGCCGCTTTACATAAGCGGTACGGCTTTACTGGATCAGTCTAAACCTGTTTTATTCATCATTTACTTCGAACAATTCTTCAATAGATTTTGTCGGGTAAAAGAGCGAGTTACAGTTTTCTTCCTTTAACTGAATGAAACCCAGTCGAAGGTAGAATTTTTTGGCGTTGTCGTTCAGCGCTTCCACGAACATTCCGTGTATACCCACAGCCTGCGAGGCCTGATACACGACTTTCATCGCATGGGTAACAAGTGTTTCTCCATATCCCTGGTGGTGAATGCTTTTATCAATTGCCAGACGGCCCAAAGTCACGCTCGGCACATTCTTGTAGGGTACACGCTTTTGTTGTGTTTTGCTGGGTAGAAGTATTTTCTCAAAGCAACTTCCTGATAGCGTGTAGTACCCCATCACACGCGGTTTATTCTCTCTCGTCACGAGAACATAACCACGTAAGATCTTACTGTTATGCTGCCGTTTCAGATGGTCAGTAAGAAAAGTATTCAGATACTCTTCTCCACAATCGAAGTTGCTTAATTCATATTCAACTTCCTCTGAAAAAATCTCAATCCTTAAACCCTCCATTTATTACTCCAGTTCCCGGAGACGGTTAGCGGCGCGTTTCAGCCGGTCATTCGGTGCTGGCGGATTAATGATTGCATCCATAACCAGGTTCCAAGACTCCTCATTGAGGAGCAGACGACGGTGCTGGTCAATAACTTCTGCAGCGCGTTCTGAGGCGGTACTGACCATGAACTGCGAAATTGACTGGTTAGTCATTGCTGCAGCTTCTTCGATCATGTGTTTGTCGTCTTCATTTAATCTCAGGTCAATGCGCTGCTTTTTCAGTGCTGACATGGTTTCTCTCCCAGGCCACTCTTTAATCTGAGAGAGCGGACAGTTTTGTTGAGTTCGGGACTTAAGGCGATAGCATGTACGGATGTATACCGTACAATTATAATAGAGTTATGGTATGCATGTTTCAACCACTAGTTGGCTGTGGATCCGGGTACAGCACGTAAAGGTGTAGAGAAAAACTTCTCGATGTTGATCGGTCAGGCTCAAATTACCGTTGCTGTGTCTGATCGGAAGAAACCAGAATCAAACTGTACTATGTAACCTCCGTATCATGGCTCTGAGAGAAGTGCAGTTTTGACATAGTCTGTATTGAGAAATGAATAGATCAGTGCTCGCCGCAGTCCGGTGACCGGGCTTATGCCCGCGAACCGGCGAGGAAGCGCAATAGCACAGATGCTGGCAGGAGCAGGTACGCGTTGTTGCCGGTATGAAAAGGGATCATTAATGAACAGTCTGAATTACCTTGTCGGTCAGCAGGTTATCCACATATACAGTCATTCGATCCAGTAATAAGATCCTTAAAGCGATCCCTGTAAGATCCAAAGAAGATCCCGACACCTCTGAAGGCCGCGTCAGGACTGAGCCTGGAGCATGATCACATAAGCTGTAGCATGTTAATCATAAGCTGTAACTGGTAGACAATAAGCTGTATTATGCAACGGATATGCTGTAATAAGCGATTGATATAAACTACAGTGAGTATGTCACCTGAAAGTTCATCAGGGCTGTGCATAAACTGAAGCCAGTTGTCTGGCGTTTTACAGGCCATAACATGAGAACAGTGGCTGCTTTTATTCTAAAACAATCCACCGATCGGGGGGCTCTCTGGACAAGGACAATCTGGACTTAAAAAAGTTGTTTGAAGAGGTGGATAAATCCTCCGGTGAAGTCGTAAATCTCACTCCTAATGCCAGTAATACAGTGCAGCCAGTGGCACTGATGCGGCTCGGAGTGTTTGTCCCTACTCTCAAATCACTGAAAAACAGTAAAAAGAACACGCTTTCGCGTACTGATGCGACGGAAGAACTGACGCGTCTATCTCTCGCCAGAGCCGAAGGGTTTGATAAGGTGGAGATCACCGGTCCCCGCCTGGATATGGATAATGACTTCAAGACCTGGGTAGGGGTGATCCATTCCTTTGCACGCCATAAGGTTATCGGCGATAAGGTTGAACTGCCGTTTGTTGAGTTCGCCAAACTCTGTGGGATCCCCTCCAGTCAGTCATCACGCAAGCTCCGGGAGCGTATCAGCCCCTCGCTAAAACGTATCGCGGGTACCGTGATCTCGTTTTCCCGCACGACCGAAAGTCACACCAAAGAGTACATCACACACCTGGTGCAGTCGGCCTACTATGATACGGAGAAGGATATCGTCCAGTTGCAGGCCGATCCGCGCCTCTTTGAACTCTACCAGTTTGACCGGAAAGTGTTACTGCAGCTCAAGGCCATCAATGCCCTGAAACGCCGGGAGTCCGCCCAGGCCCTTTATACCTTTATAGAGAGTCTGCCCCGGGATCCGGCACCGATATCTCTGGCGCGTCTGCGGGCCCGCCTGAACCTGAAATCCCCTGTGTTCTCGCAGAACCAGACGGTGAGGCGTGCCATGGAGCAGCTCCGGGAGATTGGCTATCTGGATTACACGGAGATCCAGCGGGGACGCACTAAACTCTTCTGCATTCATTACCGGCGGCCCAAGTTAAAACCACCGCATGATGAGAGTGCTGAGAACCCTCAACTGCCAGCCGCACCGGGTGATGTGAGTCCGGAGATGGCTGAGAAATTGGCGCTTTTAGAGAAACTTGGCATCACGCTCGATGACCTGGAAAAACTCTTCAAATCCCGCTGAACATAAGCTGTAGTGAGTAACACCTCTCTGTTTACTTGCTACAGCTTATATTGCTGCCTCTGGTGAGTGTCCTGCTCACTACAGCTTATATAAGCGGTGATGAGTGCGGCTCATGTCTGAGGCCCGTGCTTCCTGAGCAACAAACTTCCACCATTGTTTTTCTGCAGTTGCCGCAGCCCTGCGGACTTATTGCATCAGGCTTCCACATATCACAATCTGCTTACTCCAGCTTATGTTGCCTGCTACAGCTTATTTCACTCACTACAGCTTATCTCCGGGAAGATTTACTCACTACAGCTTATATAAACTGTGGCGAGTGACGTTGTCACGTCAGAGGGGGAAGTGTCCGGAGGATCTGCGCGGCATCATGCCCGTCACCGGTGAACGGCACGGCTAGTGTGGCCGCCATATCCAGCGCAAACACTCTGGTATATACCTCCATCGAGCGCGGATCCTTGTGGCCGGCCAGCGCCTGAATCACTTTCCGGGGCTGGCGGTGATAGAGCATATGCATGATATAGCTGTGCCGGAAGGTATGGGGCGTTACCGGAATTGAAAAATGGACCCCGTCAGCTTCGGCCCGCTTAACGGCCTGCTTCAGCCAGTTACGCATGGTTTCATCGGTGACGGCCCACAGCGGTTCACGCCGGCGGGGACGGGTGGTGACCATCCAGCTCGCCATCTGCCTGACATAGCTTATATCGGTCAGCGGGACCAGGCGGACCTCATCTTTCGGTGGGCGCCCGCGTCGGGCCCGTACTTTTTCAGACAGTACCCGCACAAAGGGTCGCAGACCATCGAGATCAAATGACTCCGGGGTCAGCGTCCGGGCTTCTCCGATACGGATACCGGTGTTCCACATGGTGGCGAACAGCATGTGATGGCGCTGGTCGGGCATATACCAGAGGAGGGCACTCACTTCCGGCGCCAGCAGATAAGCCGGGGTGGCACCGGTGGAGGTGGCCATGCGTCGTAATGCCACGGCGGTCGCAAAATCAACGCCCGGGGCGATCGGCAACAACGAAACGCGTTCTGGTGAATTCTGCAGGGGAATGACGTTGTTCATCGGCTATTTTTCACGTAGCGCACGCACTTTTTATGGATACAGGTATTTTGCACCTGACCGGCCGATCCTGCCATGACAATAAATCGCAGCGCGCGGATCCTTTTATTGTCTTATCCCGCATTATTGCGGGTAAAACCAAATGCGTAAAGGATCCTTTTTCAACATAGATCCACGTTAAAGCCAGTCATGACGCGGCCTGAGGGCTGTTTTACGGTTTTTGGGAGAAATGGGGTAATGCCAGGACATACATGATCGGACCATAATGAGAATGGAGCAGAGAAGAAGAGGATGCGCTACGTGAATTCTGACCTGGTACACCCCTGTAACCCTGTCAGTTTTCACGTAGCGCAATGTGGTAACTGACTATTGCCAGTTGATATGACGGCCGGCATTCTGATGCTGACTTAATATACGGATAATAGGTAATGCTGCCAACTTACTGATTTAGTGTATGATGGTGATTTTAAGGTGCTTGCGTGGCTTCCATTTCCAT
Source organism: Citrobacter freundii complex sp. CFNIH9 (assembly GCF_002903305.1). Taxonomy (NCBI): domain Bacteria; kingdom Pseudomonadati; phylum Pseudomonadota; class Gammaproteobacteria; order Enterobacterales; family Enterobacteriaceae; genus Citrobacter; species Citrobacter freundii complex sp. CFNIH9. The sequence goes on from NZ_CP026241.1 coordinate 75,192, forward strand.
CAGATGTCCTTCCTGCTCCGCTACTGAAGGCGTGGTGCGTAACGGCAAAAGCACTGCCGGACATCAGCGCTATCTCTGCTCTCATTGCCGTAAAACATGGCAACTACAGTTCACTTACACCGCCTCTCAGCCCGGTACGCACCAGAAAATCATTGATATGGCCATGAATGGCGTCGGATGTCGCGCCAGTGCACGCATTATGGGCGTTGGCCTCAACACGGTTTTACGTCACTTAAAAAACTCAGGCCGCAGTCGGTAACCTCGCGCATACAACCGGGCAGTGATGTGATTGGGGTCAGTTTGGATATCGAAAATTATTGTACTATAAGGGCTTCCCCGGCGTGTCAACGCCGGTGTTTATGGTTTCTGTCTGCTCTTCAGTAAAAATAAAGGGGAGAGACTGCGGTACTATAAACGGCCATGATGAATCGTCATCGATTCGGACCCTGATGAAAGACGCGCGTGAGGTTCTTGTTCGTTAAGCGGATACGTATATCCTGTACAATAGCCAGATAGGCCTCACGGGGTCTAACCCTTTATCATCAACGAATTGCAGGTCAGATGGTTATTTTGTTTCGTGCTTTAGCTGGCTGAGTACAGCCTGAAATCATCACCGTAATGCAATGATGCCCAGCACAGCCTTGCGTTTTTGGCGGCGATGGCTACAACGGCACGCCAGTATCCTCTGCGATCGACCAGTGAACAGACCCAACGACTGAATAAATCAGTCCTTTTCTCGGCACCAATCAGAACCGAACGAGCCCCCTGAACCAGTAGCGTTCGCAGATACGAATCGCCAGCTTTAGTTATCCTGCCAAGCTTTGATTTCCCACCACTGCTGTACTGCGATGGCGTTAGTCCCAGCCAGGCTGCCAGTTGTCGCCCATTTTTAAAATCGTGTGCATTACCGATACTGGCGACCAGCGCACAGGCCGTTGTGGGACCAATCCCTTTCAGTTCCATCAATCGCTGGCTGCGGTGATCTGTTTTTGCCATGCGGGACAAAATCCGGTCATATTCAGTAATATTATCTTCAATACGATCAATGTGTTCCAGCAGGTCATTAACACATTGTTGAACCTGAAGTGGCAAAGAACTCTTCTGCTCAGAAACCATGTGACGCAGGGCATCTGTACTTTGTGGGGCGATGACACCGAATTCCGATATCAAACCTCTCAATCGGTTATATGTTGCTGTTTTCTCTTCGATAAAACCCTGTCTGATACGGTGTAGGCATTGCATCGCCTGCTGGCTCTCATCCTTCACTGGTACAAACCGCATATGCGGGCGACGAACTGCTTCACAGATAGCCTGAGCATCAGCTGCATCATTTTTGCCTGATTTACCGGCCATGCGGTAAGGAGATACAAATTTAGCAGCCATCAGCCGTGGTTCATGACCATATTGCCGAAACAACCTTGCCCAGTAGTGAGCCCCGGAGCATGGCTCCATCCCGATAACACAGGGAGGTAAACTGGCAATCAGCTCAGGAAGGGCAGCACGCGATACTTTGGGTTTAACCAGAACAGTTTTACCGTGTTGGTCAACGCAGTGAACAGCGAACACATTTTTAGCAAGATCGATACCGACAGTCGTGATGGTCATAACGAATCCCTCCGGGGCTATGTTTACCCCATGATTGCACAAGAGTTAATCAGGCGCATATCCAGGGGAAGTCCCTTCCATTCGTTAAGCTCATTTTTTAATCATTTCTGGTTTTTTTGGAAACGTAATATTCTGGATGTTAAGACGGTCATGCGGGGACATTGAACACAGATAATCATGTCCAGGTACGAACGTCCCATATAGAGTGTGAGCATTGATCGTGCTGTATTTTCGTTTATAGTAGATAGATTCTGTATCATACAGAGCACGTGGTCAGCACTAAAGTACATTACGCTGACTTATTCTGTTCACTGAGGGCTGAGTACCTGCTTTCAAGGATTTATCTGCTGATCATGCGCATTACGCCACCCTGAGTTTTCCCTTCCTCCGCCGTACTGAGCGAGCCTCAGAACGCACGTAATAACATCCCGTCTGCGGATGTGTTTTATCGTATTTGAAACTTATGTCCTCCGGGGCTAACTACATCTAAAAACTGAGAAATTACTATGTTGCTGTCCTCGACGCGTAAGGACTGGCTGGGTAACGTCCGTGGTGACGTGCTGGCTGGTATTGTTGTCGCGCTCGCACTCATTCCAGAAGCGATCGCCTTTTCCATTATTGCCGGTGTTGACCCTCAGGTGGGGCTTTACTCCGCTTTCTGTATCCCGCTGATTATGGCCTTCTTTGGTGGTCGCCCGGCGATGATATCTTCATCAACGGGGGCAATGGCGCTCCTGATGGTGACCCTGGTGAAGGATCATGGACTACAGTACTTACTGGCTGCCTCCGTACTGACCGGCGTATTCCAGCTGATAGCCGGTTATCTTAAACTCGGCGGTCTCATGCGCTACGTCTCACGCTCCGTGGTGACCGGATTCGTTAATGCACTCGCGATCCTGATTTTCATGGCGCAGTTACCTGAGCTCACCAATGTGACCTGGCATGTTTATGCTATGACGGCAGTAGGGCTCGCCATTATCTACCTCTTCCCGTATCTGAATAAAACAATCCCCTCACCCCTTGTCTGTATCGTGGTGCTTACGGCGATTGCCATATGGCTGCATGTGGACGTGCGTACGGTCGGGGATATGGGCAAACTGCCTGACAGTCTGCCGGTCTTCCTGGTGCCGGATATCCCGCTGAATCTTGATACGCTCCTGATTATTCTCCCTTACTCCGCAGGCCTCGCCATTGTAGGGTTACTGGAATCAATGATGACAGCCACGATTGTGGACGATATGACGGATACCCCCAGTGATAAAAACAGGGAATGCAAGGCTCAGGGCATCGCTAATATCTGCACCTCATTTGTCGGGGGAATGGCGGGCTGTGCAATGATTGGTCAGTCTGTTATCAACGTGAAATCCGGCGGTCGGGGCCGTCTGTCCACCCTCACTGCCGGTGTGGTCCTGATGTGTATGGTAGTCTTTCTGAGGGACCTGGTCTCGCAAATCCCTATGGCCGCGCTTGTCGCCGTAATGATCATGGTTTCGATTGGTACCTTTTCATGGCGTTCAGTTACCGACCTTAAAAGCCATCCCATTTCTACCAGCGTGGTGATGCTGGCAACAGTGGTGGTGGTGGTGGCCACTCATAATCTGGCATTCGGGGTACTGACCGGTGTGCTTATCGCTTCCCTGAATTTTGCCACTAAAGTGGCGCGTTTTCTGGCTGTCTCTTCAGAACTCAGGGAAGAGTCCCGGCTCTATAAGGTCACCGGGCAGGTGTTCTTTGCCTCCGCCGACCGCTTTATGGCGTATTTTGATTTTCGCGAAGCTGCAGAGAAAGTTGTCATTGATGTTACGCATGCCCATTTCTGGGATATCACGTCGGTCAGCGCACTGGATAAGGTGGTTATTAAATTCCGCAGAGAAGGAACAGACGTTGAGATCCGCGGGATGAACGAAGCAACCCGTACTATCGTTGATCGCTTTGGTGTTCACGATAAACCCGAAGAAATCGAAAAACTGATGGGAGGTCATTAATGTCAGGAATTAATGCTATGGACAACACCGTTATTGCCTGCGTGGATGGATCGTCATCAACACGCGCCGTGTGTGAGTATGCAGCCTGGATTGCCGGGAAGCTTGACGTTCCTCTTGCCCTGCTGCATGTGCTTGAAAAAAATGAACAACCGGCAGTTTCTGACCTTACGGGGACTATCGGTATTGACAGCCGGGAGCAACTGACGCAGGACCTTGTCCGAATAGAAGGGGAGCGTAACCGCCTGCTGATGACTCAGGGACGCGCCATTCTTGCCGGATGCGCGGAACTGCTCAGCCAGATCGGTATCCCGGATGTTCAGCAACTTCAGAAACATGGCGCACTGGATATCATCCTGGCTGACCTGAAGGGTATTCGTATGATGGTGCTCGGTCGCCGGGGAGCACAGAACCCGGTTGGCAGCAATCTGGAGAGCATTATCCGCCTGCAGAAAAAGCCGGTAATGATTGTACCTGAAACTTTTTCTGTACCTTCAAGAGTCATGTTTGCGTTTGATGGCAGTGAGGAAAGCCGGAGAAACCTGCGTCGACTGACGCTCAGCCCTCTGCTGCAGAGCCTGGAATGTCATATCGTAATGGTTAACGGCGATGCTCATACCCTCGAAGAGGCAAAGCGTAGTCTGCAGTGCGCTGGCATCAGTGCGATATCCCGGTTAGCTGAAGGACGCTCGGTAACGGAGGCGCTTTGTCGTTACGCCGCAGACAACGGCGTGGATTTGATTGTCATGGGGGCATATGGGCACTCTTCCCTGCGACGTTTTTTCATCGGCAGTAACACAACTGCGATGCTCGAACAGACCAGAGTCCCGCTGTTAATGCTCAGATAAGTCGGAACCCGGAGGAAAATCCGGGAAAACTTAATTCCAGACTGGCATTAAAACCCTGAGTCGGGAAGAAAAGGCGACATTATGAAGAAAATCCTTATGATTGATGAAGTTCTTGCGCTTGCCCAGCTTAGCCAGGTTGCATTTGATAAACCCATAAAATATATGGATGACACGGATGCTGAACTCATCGCTCGTTTTAAAAAAACCATCACACCAGAACTTATTGAGCAGATGTGTCTCAGAATACTTGAGCTTGAAGCGAAGTTTCAGACTTTAAACGAATAAGCGTCAGGAATATGATAACTAAAGGCTGAACAGGGACTGCAGTAAGACGGCCAGCTGTCAGAGAGCAAAAAACGGACCTGAACTGACTGTGATAAGTGAGATATCAGAGTGTAAACTTTACCTGCTGTGGCGGAGCTCCGCGACAGAGATGAAGGTATACCTTCATCTCTGGGTCTGAACTTTTCATTAAAAAAGGGGCTGCCGGAAGTCCTCTACAGAGATCAGAGCTTGATATTTCAGGCAATGAACGAACAGGAATTATTTCCCTGCCTGCAGGTCAGAGCCAGCTTTCGATAATGTCTCTTGATGGTATTCCTCCGGTATGTACAACGATGTTATCAACGACAACCGCCGGGGTCGCCATCACTTTGTGTTTCATTATTTCAGACAGTGACTCCACTTTTTCAAGCTGAATAGCGACGCCTCTCTCATCAGCCACCTGCTGGATAAGGCGGATGGTTGTTTTACAACCGGAACAGCCTGTACCCAGTACTTTTACATGCTTCATTTTATAATCCTCTTCAGGGAATTAACGGGAATACAACGTTAAAAATCCAGCCAACCAGTGTGAAAGAGGTCAACAACAGCAACAGCAGGGTGCACAGTAATTGCCACTTCATCACCTGTTTGAGCAGAATGAACTCAGGAAAGCTGGCAGCCACAGTGCTCATGCAAAAAGCCAGAGTTGTCCCCACTGGCAGGCCGTTCGTGATCAGACTCTCCATCACAGGGATCACACCGGTAGCATTGGAATAGAGAGGTATGCCAACCAGCACAGCTACAGGGACAGTCCACCACTGACCGGCACCGAGATGCGACGCGATCCATCCGTCGGGCACAAATCCATGCAATGCCGCACCAAGTCCTACTCCGAGAATGACCCAGAGCCAGACACGCTTAAAAATGGTGAGAGTTTCCTCTTTAGCAAAGGCATGTCGCTTTGAGAGAGGCATATGCGGTGCCATGGTAGATTGTCGGATCTCATCAGTTTGATGTTGCTGCCCGTCTCTGAGGGCATCGGCGGCAAAATCGGCTAACCAGCGTTCGGCCTTAATCCGATCAAGAAAAGCACCGCCAGCCATACCAACAGCCATTCCGACAGCAATATAAATGAGCGTGAACTTCCATCCGAGCAGGCTGACCAGAAGCAGGACGGCGACTTCATTGATAAGGGGGGATGTGATGAGAAAGGCCATGGTAATCCCGAGGGGGATACCAGCCGAAGTAAACCCCAGAAATACCGGGATACTTGAGCAGGAACAGAACGGAGTAACGGCGCCAAAGCAGGAGCCCAGTAAATACCCCATTCCACGGTGCTTACCTGCAAGATAGTTTCTTACCCTCTCAATATCCAGCGAGGCCCGTAGTATGGCCACAAAGTAGATCATGACCAGCAAGAGAACGAAAATTTTGCTCACGTCTTCGACAAAAAAGTGGATCGCCTCCCCGAGTTTGGTTGCAGGACTCAGACTAAGGCATTCATAGACCAGCTAGGTGGCAAAATCAGTGAAAATCTGGAACATAACGGACAGGCCTCACGACGGTTGTTTTTCGGGAAGACGCTGTTTGACAGAAAAGGATGCAGTTTTTTTCGATTTATTTCATTTGCTGAGAAATGTTATTGAACAGGATTTCACTGCAATAGCTTATCGGTAACCCCAGAAGGGGAAACAGATTCTTCACTTGGGAGTGAAACAACATACCCGACCATACTCATCCAGTCTGATCTGGCAATTGCTGGAAAGTTTCCTATGCAGCCTATCCCTCGCCCGGGATAAACGCGATTTGGTTGCCGCAAGTGTCAGACCATTTCGGTCTGCAAAATCAGCCTGTTTCATCCCCTCAAGATCACAGAGCGTAAGGATAATCCGATCAGACTCTGCCATTTTATCCAGGATGCGGGGCAGACAACCAGCCAGTGAGTCGACAGTTTCAGGCGTATTATCCGGCAATGATAAATCATCGTGGAGAGGCATAAATGGACGCTGCTGGCGGCTTTTATCAATAAGCAGATGCCGGGCAACCTCAAACAGCCAGGCTCTGGCATTCACGATGGCACAGAATTTCCCATGTTGTCGTATTGCCCGGAGAAAGGTTTCCTGTATCAGATCATCAGCATCAGCCTCATTACCCACTTGTCTGAGTAACCAGCAAAGAAGTTCGTGTTCATGCTTCTTCCACGCCTTCATAAGGCAAGGCGGCGTGCCGTTCAGTTGCTCCATTTATGACTCTCTCGTTAAATACACCGCATAGCGGGAGGATATTGGTTCTGATGCTGTCGGGGATGGGGTCCGGGAACTGTCGGTGCCATGATGATGTGATGGACTGATAGCATCCGATCAGTTATCCACCTTTCGGAAACCTCTTCCTGCAACAGGGTATGCTGTCTTGTGTTCAGTATCATGCAGTAAACCGTCATGCGCAATACCATCAATTTCCGCGCATTCGGTTCCGGATAAAACGTCAAAAAAGCGGTCCGGAATCTGCCTGATAAGCCAGCTAGGGGACGTCTCAGAAAACGGAATCTATGGTCACTCCCGTTTTTGCAACACCGATTTTGACGACAAGTTGGCTTGCTTGAATCTATCCGGCGTCTGAATGGGATTTTATTCCCGCGCCTTGATGAGTTCCGCGCCTGATGAACCTCCAGAAAATATACGGCTTCAATGAGCCTTTCCGTTTTACAGGTTCCTCAACAGGCCGGTGGGCCGTTAGTATCATCAATATCAGTATTCGCAAAACCAGATCAGTAATTCTTTAAACCGGTGTATTTCTGCCGTTATGCTACATAAGTTTGCTGTCGTGCCGTTAGGGCCCAGGCTATTCTGGCCAGCTTGTTTGCCAGAGCACAAGTGACGACAAAGTTGCTTTTCCGGCACAGTAAATCCCTGACCCAATCGGCCAATTTGCCAGACTGGTGTTCCAGTTTTTGTATGAATACCCTGGCACATTGAACCAACAAAGTTCGGATCTTTTTATTACCTCGCTTACTAATTCCCAGCAATGTCGTCCTACCTCCCGTGCTGTACTGCCTCCCGTCGCCAATCTCAGTTGAAATAGTACTCGCTGTCAGTGTTCCGACGCAGGGAATGCTCAGCAAGCGCTGTCCAACCTCATCTTCGTCCAACTTTCGTTTCAACTGGGATTCCAAATCTTTAATCTGCTCAACAAGATAGTGATAATGCTGTTGTAATTTCAGCAATAACTGGCTGAGGTAAAGAGGCAAACTATTATCCTCAAGAATGGTACTCAGTCGGCTAATAACGGCAGCTCCTCGGGGAACGCTAATGCCAAATTCCAGCAGAAAAGCATGCATTTGATTGGTTGTTTTTACCTTATCCTGAACCAGGGATTCACGGACACGATGCAGAGCCCGCATTGCCTGCTGAGATTCCGTTCTGGGCTGCACAAAACGCATAGACGGACGCGATGCAGCTTCACAAATAGCTTCGGCGTCGACAAAGTCGTTTTTATTGCTTTTAACGAACGGGCGGACAAATTGTGGTGATATCAGCTTTGGGGAATGCCCCAACTCTTCCAACTTGCGTGCCATAAAGTGAGAACCGCCACAGGCTTCCATTGCGATGGTTGTAGCGGGGCATGTCGCCAAAAATTCGATCAACTTTGGCCGGGTAAATTTTTTACGGTAAACAGCCTTCCCGCGACGATCCTGGCAATGAATATGGAAAGAGTTTTTACCCAGATCGATACCAATGAGCGCAATGTTTTCCATGATAGTTCTCCGAATGAAAGCCTGTCCTCAGCATAGTACCGGGAAGGAGGGAGTGACCATCTCATTAAATAAAGCACGCTAAGCCGGTGGCAGCGGTCGCAATGGCCTGAACTTCCCCGCACCGACCTTGGCACTGCTGCGCCATAGGTAATCGCCGGTCAGGTTGATATGCTCCCACCCCAGCGGGGACAGATAGGGCGAATGATTGGATCACCGCCTTGCCGTCGCTGCTCGCAGCAGCCAGCTTCATGGCCAGCGCCGCCTCGTGAGTCTGCGCGTCAAAGTTTCTGAACTTGGTCGCATCAGCGCCGAGGTAAGCAAGGATGCGCATTTTTTCAGTAAGCGGTGGCTCGGGGTGTGCAGCAACTTTTGGGGCGAGCTGAACGACCTGAACCCATTCCTCCTGCGAAATCGCACCGGTAATAGCCTGCATGTTGCGCCCGAGTTCCTGCATGATCTTGCGTAGCGCCAGTGGCTCAACCTGGGTAGCGTCACCAGCCCAAGCTGGCAACAGAAAACCCCATAAAAGCAGGCAGGCCGTAACGGTCAGGGTGATAGTTCCAAATGCGTGGCTGTGTTTGCGGTGGGTCATGAAATTCTCCTGTAATTCAATCGTTCTCTCATTCGAACTCCCGCCCTTCGCCAGCTTCCTCATGGGTCACGCCGTCGCGGATGTGGTAGATGCGCTTGAATGTGGGGATGATCTTTTCGTCATGGGTGACGACGATGATGGCGGTCTCGAACTTCCGGGCCATGTCGTTGAGGATGCGGATTACAGCCATGGCGCGCTCGGAATCCAGCGGCGCAGTGGGTTCATCGGCCAGGATCACCGGCGGACGATTGACCAGTCCGCGCGCGATGGCGACCCGTTGCTGCTCGCCACCGGAGAGTTGCGAGGGCATTGCGCGAGCTCGGTGTTGCACATCAAGCGCTGTGAGCAATTCCAGTGCCTTCGCGCGCGACTCTCCATTCGCGACGCCTGCAAGCATCGGCAGCAGCGCCACGTTGTCGGTGACATCGAGAAACGGAATCAGGTACGGCGCCTGGAAAACGAAACCGATCTTGTCACGCCGTAAGGCGCGCAGGTCGCGGACTTTCCAGCCATCGGCGTAGATCACTTCATCGCCCAGCGTCATGCGACCGGCGGTCGGTTCGATCACCGCACCCAGACACTTGAGCAGCGTGCTCTTGCCGGACCCGGAAGGGCCGATCAGTCCCACCACTTCACCAGGCGCAACATGCATATTCACGTCTCTCAAGGCAAAGACAGCGGTGTCACCATCGCCATACCGCTTGCTTAAACTTTCGATGTGTATCCCTTTGCTACTCATCTCAACCTCCAATGGCTTCGGCCGGATCAACCTTGAGTGCTATGCGAATGGCGACGAGGCTAGCTAGAACGCAGATCACGAGCACGGCAAAAAAACCGGCGACAGAATCCATTGGCGTGAGCAGGACATATTTTGGAAAAGCCGGTGCTGAAAAGGTGGCTGTGATCTTGCCGACCACGAAGCCAATCACGCCCAGGGCGAGCGCCTGCTGCATGATCATCGCGGCGATGGTTCGGTTGCGTGTGCCGATGAGCTTCAACACCGCGATCTCACGGATTTTGTCCATCGTCAGCGAATAGATGATGAAGGCAACGATGGCCGCGCTAACGATGGCCAGAATCACAAGGAACATGCCGATCTGCTTGGCCGAGGTGGCGATCAGCTTGCCGACGAGGATGTCTTCCATCTGTGCCCGGGTGTAGACCGTCAAACGCTTCCAGCGCTGGATGGATTCGGCAACCTCGTCCGGCGCATGACCAGGTTTCAGAGTGACCAGCACGGCATTGACGAACGCGTTGCTGCTCTGTGAAGCAATCACGGCATCCAGCAAACCTGGATCACCGGGTCGATTGAAGACCGGGTTGGCTTCGGTGCGACGCCGGCTTTGCCAGATGGCATCGTTGTCCTTGAGGAACTGGGCCTCCTGGGCATCTTTGAGCGGAATGAATACCATCGGGTCGCCGCTGGACGACACCATGCGCCGTGTCAGCCCCACGACGGTGTAATGATTGCGGCGAATGGCAAGACGATCTCCCAGTTTGAAGCCGGTGGCGATGTCGGCCACAGCCTCGTAGTGACCGCGCGTGATCTGGCGTCCAGCGACGAGATAAGGAGGCCATCCGGGTGTAGCCCCCAACGCACCGGGCGCGATGCCGACCACCATGGTGCGTACATCACTCTCGCCCTTGCGTACCTGCATGGTCAGGTAGGTCGCGTTCGCTGCCTGTGAGACTCCCGGCATGGCGAGAATGGCGCGATACACGTCATCGTTGAGGCTGGACGACTCCGCATAAGGACCCAGAGTATCCTTTTGCACCACCCAAAGGTCAGCGCCACTGTTGTCGAGCAACGCCTTGCCGTCGTCCACCATGCCTCGGTACACCCCAGCCATGACTAGGGTGACGCCGATCAGCAGACCCAGACCGATGCCGGTGAAGACGAATTTCCCCCAGGCATGGAGAATGTCGCGGCCGGCCAGGCTGATCATCGTGAAACTCCCGGGATATGCTCGACCACATGGATGCGGCTGCGCGCCGTCAGTGCCTTTTCGCTATAGGTCACAACCTGGTCCCCATTCTTGAGCCCTTCGCGCACCTGCACGTAACCATTGAGGTCGGAAGTGCCGAGCTTGACCGGGGAGAAATGCAGATCACCATCCACGATTTGCCAGACACCAACTTTATCGCCTTCACGCTGGACGGCAGCGTTGGGGATCAGTGGAGCGGCCGGAAGCGCCGGCAAGTCAACCGTGACTTCGGCCAGTTCACCCACTGGTGGCAAAGGTTCTGGTTTGTTATCGAATGTCACCTTGGCAAGCGTTTCCTCGGTTACCGCGTCGGCCTTGGGTTCCACCCGCAGCACGCGACCTTTCAAGGTCTGGCCACCACGCGAACGCAGGACGATATGAGCCGGCAGCCCCCCAGCCAGCCCCGATGCGCTGATCTGGTCGAAGCGCACATTGATCCACAAACTCTTGGGGTCGATCACTTCCACCACGGCCTGGCCCGCGACGATGGTCGTGCCGGGATCGGCATCGCGCACGGCGACTACACCGTCGACCGGCGCGATCAGGCGCAGATTGCTCCGCTGCGCGACGAGTGCTTCGCGGTCGGAGCGTGCCCGGGCAATATCTTCCCGAGCGGCGGATAGGGCGGCATCGGCGATCTGCAGTTCCTGCCGCTTGGTGGTGACGATTTCCTCGCTGGTCGAGCGCACCGCAAACAATTGCTCATAGCGGCGCGCCTGGGTTTGCGCGTAGGCTTGCCGGGCTTCTGCCTCGCGCAAAGCCGCTTCCGCCCGCTTGAATACAGACTCCTGTGAGCGCACCCGATCATCAAGGTCGACCGGCTCCATCTCGCCGAGCACCTGTCCGGCCTTGACCTGGTCGCCTACATGCACCTCCAGGCGTTTGACGCGCCCGGCAAACGTCGGTCCGATCTTGTAGGTGTAGCGCGCCTCCACCGTGCCGATGCCGAACAGCGCCGGTGTGATAGCCTGTGATTCCACGCTTGCCACCGTCACAGCGACCGGGGCGAGCGGCCCTGATCGCAGACCGACATAAATAAAAAGCACCAGCAAAGGAATGATGACGGCAAGCAGTGCCAGGGTGCGGCCTTGCAAGGGTAACTTTTTCATTGCGCACTCCTTATGCCACGCCGATAAATTGCAAAGACGCGCGGCGCATCGCGGTGCATACGTCCCACATCACCCGCCAACAGCGATTGCATGACCAAGCCCTGGATCGTGCCAATGAACAGCGTTGCCGCCGCCTCGTTGTCAAGCGAGGGAGACAACTCGCCGCTGGCCTTGCCTTTCTCGATGAGACGATGCAAACGTTCGCCGTAGCGCTGAATCAAGGTTTGCACCATGCGCTTGGCCGGTGTCGATTCGGCACGCTGAAGCTCACCAAACATCATTCTTGGCACGCCTGGGTGCTCAGCTACGAATTCGATATGACTCATGAACATCGCCTCCATGGCTGCCAAGGGCGACTCGATTCCTTGTGCGGATCGATCGATTCTGGCTAATAGGCGCTCTGCTACCCACTCCATGACCGCCTGCCAAATGGCTTCCTTGTTCGGGAAGTGCCGAAACAGCGCACCCTGGGTCAAGTTCATGTGTTTAGCGATAGCCGCAGTGGTTATCTCGCTTGGGTTTTGTGAACCGGCAAGCGCCACGACGGACTCGACAGTTACGGCACGACGTTCATCGGCCGGCAGATGCTTTGGATGGGTGTCCACGAGCACTCCTTGTAAGATAGTAATTGATTACTATCTTACCACAAGAGGCAACTCAAACAAGAGAAAACCCGACGTACTCGTCAATATCTAGAGTCTGCAATGGGCTTAACGTGCTTTATTTAATGAGATGGTCACTCCCTCCTTCCCGGTACTATGCTGAGGACAGGCTTTCATTCGGAGAACTATCATGGAAAACATTGCGCTCATTGGTATCGATCTGGGTAAAAACTCTTTCCATATTCATTGCCAGGATCGTCGCGGGAAGGCTGTTTACCGTAAAAAATTTACCCGGCCAAAGTTGATCGAATTTTTGGCGACATGCCCCGCTACAACCATCGCAATGGAAGCCTGTGGCGGTTCTCACTTTATGGCACGCAAGTTGGAAGAGTTGGGGCATTCCCCAAAGCTGATATCACCACAATTTGTCCGCCCGTTCGTTAAAAGCAATAAAAACGACTTTGTCGACGCCGAAGCTATTTGTGAAGCTGCATCGCGTCCGTCTATGCGTTTTGTGCAGCCCAGAACGGAATCTCAGCAGGCAATGCGGGCTCTGCATCGTGTCCGTGAATCCCTGGTTCAGGATAAGGTAAAAACAACCAATCAAATGCATGCTTTTCTGCTGGAATTTGGCATTAGCGTTCCCCGAGGAGCTGCCGTTATTAGCCGACTGAGTACCATTCTTGAGGATAATAGTTTGCCTCTTTACCTCAGCCAGTTATTGCTGAAATTACAACAGCATTATCACTATCTTGTTGAGCAGATTAAAGATTTGGAATCCCAGTTGAAACGAAAGTTGGACGAAGATGAGGTTGGACAGCGCTTGCTGAGCATTCCCTGCGTCGGAACACTGACAGCGAGTACTATTTCAACTGAGATTGGCGACGGGAGGCAGTACAGCACGGGAGGTAGGACGACATTGCTGGGAATTAGTAAGCGAGGTAATAAAAAGATCCGAACTTTGTTGGTTCAATGTGCCAGGGTATTCATACAAAAACTGGAACACCAGTCTGGCAAATTGGCCGATTGGGTCAGGGATTTACTGTGCCGGAAAAGCAACTTTGTCGTCACTTGTGCTCTGGCAAACAAGCTGGCCAGAATAGCCTGGGCCCTAACGGCACGACAGCAAACTTATGTAGCATAACGGCAGAAATACACCGGTTTAAAGAATTACTGATCTGGTTTTGCGAATACTGATATTGATGATACTAACGGCCCACCGGCCTGTTGAGGAACCTGTAAAACGGAAAGGCTCATTGAAGCCGTATATTTTCTGGAGGTTCATCAGGCGCGGAACTCATCAAGGCGCGGGAATAAAATCCCATTCAGACGCCGGATAGATTCAAGCAAGCCAACTTGTCGTCAAAATCGGTGTTGCAAAAACGGGAGTGACCATAGATTCCGTTTTCCAAGCGGCCCCCTTCCTCAGTGGAACGAAAACTCACGCTAACAGGGTAGTGACCGGGTAGCCACGATAACTGCCAACAAAATTAGCTTATAGGTTAATTCTACCTTGTCTGAAATTAGCCTATAGGTTAATATTAATAGAAATGGGAGGTCACATGTTTAGCGTTGTTTATCACCCGGAAGCCAGGGAAGAAGCCACAGCATTACCCGTAAAAATCAGGGTGAAGTTTGACCGTCTCATCGGCAAACTGGAGTATGACGCCCGATTACTGCGGGAGCCGGACACGAAGCCCCTGGGCGATGGACTTTTTGAGATCCGCACGATGGGGACGGACATAGCCAGGGGAATCTGGGTATACCACAAAGGCAATACCATCATCATGCTCCGTGTTTTCATCAAGAAGTCACAGAAAACGCCAGCGAAAGAAATCGATCTCGCCAAAAAGCGGTTAGCGGAGGTACTTAATGAAACTGGTAAGCCATAAAGAACTGCATAACGAGTGGATGCAGGACGATGAATATCGCGCTGCATGGCAGGAAGAAGAACGTAAGGAAAAGCTCAGGGAGCTGCTTGCTGAATGGCGCAAGCATGACAACCTGACAAAAGCGCAGGTTGCTGAACGCATGGGGGTTACACCTCCGGTTATTTCTCGCCTGGAAAACAACATCACCAAAGCCAGCATCGACACACTGACCCGCTACGCTCACGCCTGCGGCATCAAGAAACCTGTCATTGCCCTGTACTGAATAGCCAGCCCTCCGGGGCTGGCCTTTTTGTTTCGGTCAGTCCCAAAATTTTGTTAAAGCAAGTTTAAAATGTCACCTGTTTCTCCAAAGTTGAAATGTCACTTCTAAGCCAATCTATTTATACATAATCTTTACATCTTTCCCCGGTGACAAAGTGCTAATTGGTCTGTAATGTTCAATGTGTGGCAGGCAAGCCGCCGGTGACTTAGGGAAGGTGCGAACAAGTTCCTGATATGAGATCATCATATTCATCCGGAGCGCATCCCAGAGGGACATCATGAGCCATCAACTCACCTTCGCCGATAGTGAATTCAGCACTAAGCGCCGTCAGACCCGAAAAGAGATTTTCCTCTCCCGCATGGAGCAGATTCTGCCATGGCAGAATATGACCGCTGTCATCGAGCCGTTTTATCCCAAGGCGGGCAATGGCCGACGGCCCTATCCGCTGGAGACCATGCTGCGTATTCACTGCATGCAGCATTGGTACAACCTGAGCGACGGTGCCATGGAAGATGCCCTGTACGAAATCGCCTCCATGCGCCTGTTTGCCCGATTATCCCTGGATAGCGCCCTGCCGGATCGCACCACCATCATGAATTTCCGCCACCTGCTCGAGCAGCATCAACTGGCCCGTCAATTGTTCAAGACCATCAATCGCTGGCTGGCCGAAGCAGGCGTCATGATGACCCAAGGCACTTTGGTGGATGCCACCATCATTGAGGCACCCAGCTCGACCAAGAACAATGAGCAGCAACGCGATCCGGAGATGCATCAGACCAAGAAAGGCAATCAGTGGCACTTTGGCATGAAGGCCCACATTGGTGTCGATGCCAAGAGTGGCCTGACCCACAGCCTGGTCACCACCGCGGCCAACGAGCATGACCTCAATCAGCTGGGTAATCTGCTTCATGGAGAGGAGCAATTTGTCTCAGCCGATGCCGGCTACCAAGGAGCGCCACAGCGCGAGGAGCTGGCCGAGGTGGATGTGGACTGGCTGATCGCCGAGCGTCCCGGCAGGGTAAAAACCTTGAAGCAGCATCCGCGCAAGAACAAAACGGCCATCAACATCGAATACATGAAAGCCAGCATCCGTGCCAGGGTGGAGCACCCGTTTCGCATCATCAAGCGGCAGTTCGGCTTCGTGAAAGCCAGATACAAGGGGCTGCTGAAAAACGATAACCAACTGGCGATGTTATTCACCCTGGCCAACCTGTTTCGGGTGGACCAAATGATACGTCAGTGGGAGAGATCTCAGTAAAAACCGGAAATAACGCCAGAAATGGTGGAAAAAATAGCCTAAATAGGCTGATTCGATGTGTTTGCGGGAAAAAAATCGGCCCAGATCCGCGAAATTTTAATCAGCGAGTCAGCTTGGGAAGAAATGACCTGCTTATTCGCACCTTCCTTAATATAAAGACACAAGCAGAGACATTTTTGGCACGATATAAAAACGCTAAGTTAAAAAATCACTATGACGTGTTGGGTATCAAATGTTCACTGGCATAAACCTCTGTTTCTGATGTAAAACAGATTTTCTGAGGAGGCGTAAAACTGGATTGGCCCCTATATTTCCATACACTTTTTATCACTTAACCCATTACTGGTTCGCCGCCGCAGATATTCCCGTGGCGAACGATACCCCAGTGCACTATGCGGATGCCATTCGTTGTAATGTTCGAAGGCCTCCGCAAGGTTCTTTACCGCTGTTAACCCGTCGGGTTTCGGCATGATGCTGATGTAATCGCGCTTCATCGTTTTCACGAAGCTCTCTGCCATCCCGTTGCTTTCCGGGCTACGTACCGCCGTATGTTTAGGCTCCAGTCCTACCATTCTGGCGAACTGACGCGTCTGATAAGAACGGTAGGCTGAACCGTTGTCTGTCAGCCACTCAACTGGGGATGTCGGCAGGCTGTTACCGAAACGACGCTCCACGGCACCCAGCATGACGTCCTGCACGGTTTCACTGTCATATCCACCGTTACTGGCCGCCCAGTAAAGTGCCTCGCGATCGCAACAGTCCAGAGCGAACGTGACCCGCAGTTTTTCACCGTTATCACAGCTGAACTCGAAGCCGTCAGAGCACCACCGCTGGTTACTTTCTCCAACGGCCACTTTCCCTGTATGCGCCCGCTTCGATGGCGGTATTTCCGGTTTACGCTCAAGCAGCAGCGCATTCTGACGCATGATGCGGTATACGCGTTTGGCATTGATCACCGCCATGTCGTCAGTTTCTGATTGTCTGCGCAGCAGTGCCCATACCCGACGATAACCATAGGTGGGCAGATCGCCGATAACGGTATGGATACGGGCCAGCGCGTCAGTATCATCAGGCTTGCGCTTGCACCGACGATCCTGCCAGTCCTTCGACCGACGGGCCATGGCATGCAGTTGCGCACGTGAGACCCGGAGGCAACGACTGACAAGGCTTATTCGCCATCCTCCGGCAACAAGGGCACGTGCGCTATCCACTTTTTTTGTCGGCCATATTCAACGGCTTCTTTTAGCAGCTCGTTTTCCATGGTTTTCTTGCCCAACAGGCGTTGCAGCTCTTTAATTTGCTTCATCGCAGATGCCAGCTCCGACGCGGGCACAACCTGTTCTCCTGCGGCAACGGCTGTAAGGCTGCCTTCCTGATACTGCTTACGCCACAGGAACAGCTGACTGGCAGCAACGCCATGCTGACGGGCGACCAGCGACACGGTCATTCCGGGCTCAAAACTCTGCTGAACAATGGCGATTTTTTCCTGAACACTTCGCCGTCTGCGCTTCTCTGGACCTAAAACATCAATCATTCGGACTCCAACGACTAGTCTAAAAACTAGTATTAAGACTATCACTAACTTAAGTGATACCAACTGTCTGGAGATTCAGGGGGCCAGTCTACGCCTGATTTGTCGACCTTTTCCGTTCATTAAAAAATGAAACTGAGGAGAATGAGCGCACTCTTGACTGATTTTGACGGAGGATTACGTAAGTGGTTAAACAAAGTTTATTTGACCTTATAGGAGCTACCACGGGCCCAGAGCGAGATCTGTTGATCGTAAGCCTTCAGTCTCTACATCGTGAACGAGTAAGCTCATACAATGCATTGTGTACAGCCTGCTCAATCTCTGGAGATAAAGTCCCGCCAATGTCTTTATTCGGCATAGACGAGGTTACTGATGCACTACGCCGGTTAGGTGCATTACCGATCAGATAGTTCTTCAAGTAGTCAGGGTGAACAGGTTTGAATTGATACAAACGGCCTATGCTGAAGAGGAACAGAGATAACTGATGAAAACAAACGAAAACCTGCTGAACAGCATTGGAAAAAGTATTCGAATGTGGCGAGATAACTGCTTCCCTCCATTTCAGCGAGCGTATGGAACATGGTTATTGGTTCTGGTTTCGGTTAATGCCGGGATATGGTTTTACATAACCTCTGACTGGTCTGTACAGTTCGTCGGCAATATAGCAGGGCTCTTGGTTTTCCCAATGCTGGGTCGAAAGGTTTTTACAAAACGCGCCAGATCTTGGCAAGAAGAACTGGATATTAAGCTGGCAAAATACAAACCGCATAACATAGCTGCATGGAGGGAGTTGCAGGCTTATGCCTTGGAATCCAATACGCTATCTTCACAAATTGTTGAACGGTGGTATTTCAAAGAGCGGGAATTTATCAAGACGGCCCAAAAAGGGAAGCCGGGTAGTTCTGAACTCAAATTTCTCAAGAATAATACTGGATCAAAGCCTTAAGGAATCTGAGAGCCGGTGCGTAATGCAGAACCCACAGCCGAAGGGTTTTGGGAGTTAAACTGATACAGCTTTTACCGTGAGGTGGGATTTATGTCGAATGTCTTGCAGAAAGAAAACATCATCATGTCTCTGCCTCATCGTGACTGGAGTTGTGAAGTCATCGAGTGCCGATTAAAAGTGTGCCCCGTACCTGACGAACTCGACAGGGGGAATAACATCTTTTTCATCGTGGAAGACCTTTACCAGCTACGCGAGAACAGTGAATCACTTAACGTGCTTGGACAAATTCTGGCGAAACGTTTCCCACACATACCACCAAAAAGAATGCACCTTGTGCTGCACCGACGTGATGTGCAGAAAGCTCATGGAGTAGCCATCCACCTCTACCGCTTCATGCGTAGCGAGAAAGAAAATAACCGTAGTATTTTCATTGGTCGTAACCCTACTGAAGTTTCCCAGAAGACGGCATACGCCTCGATGTGCATTTTCTGACCACCAGCTGTTGAATCGTCACAATAGCCGACATAGTCGGCTATTTTTTTACGCTAAGAAAAACCATTTATGCCCACAAATTGCGGTTGAAAAAGCTATTTATTTTTGGGTGCAAAACGTCCTCATTCTCACTGTAACAATAAATTTCAACATGTGATTATAGTGAGAGTCGAAGCTGAAACATGAATGGTGGCTACATATGCATGATCTCCAGAATTCGTTAACTAGCAAAAATACCAACATTATCCGTGCTGAATTTGAAAATATGCTTTCTGCGCGTGGAACATCTATCGTGCGTTTTGATACCAACGCAGGGGCGAACAGCGGCGAGTATATAGGAAAAGGAATTCAACGTGAGTGGGTTGGGTATTTGCTAAACCATACGAGTTCTGGCCATACGGTCAAGGCATTTGAACCGGTGTATTCTATTCCTTTAAAAATCAGGCCAGACCTTCAATCCAGAAATATTGCAGACCACCAGACTAAAGTAAAAAAGTTATTTGAAAGTTATGATGAAGCGTATCTTACAGCCGCTATAGACTCAGAAGAGTATTGCAAGCCATTCTGGGTTTATCAGAATGCAGATGACGGTCATTACTCGATCAGTACTCGCGGTTTCAAAAATGCAAATGCACCTGCAAGCATTCCGAGCGATAATCGCATTGATATCGCTCAGATGAAAATGGGATATCCCATGCTCGATTATTGCCATAACATTATACCGTCCTCAGTCGTGCGATTAGGATTTAATGGGCGAGTGTTTACGCAAGGTAAGTATTATTACACCAATGAAGAGGTTTTCAGTTGGTTGTCCCGGAACCCGGATAGCGCAGTTTTCATTACGTTCCCAAAAGTTAACCAGACTGATAGATCTGAATTGATGTCAATTATGAAACGAGAATTCCTGAATTCGTGGGGTTTATTCTCATATTATCGCTGGCTGGGACGCAGCACCGCATTACTGGCATTGAGCCCGGTCAGTTCTAATGCTTCTGTTAAGTTAAGAAGTAGCAATGCACACTTCTTCAAAAATGCAATGCTGGCTGTTAACACGATCATTCCTAAAGGTAACGGAATTTCGTAATCGGAATAGTTACCGTTAGAGTGATTTAAAGATCGATTCATTCTGGAAATTGAACGAAGAAAATTTAATGGGAGTAACTATGACTGCACTACGCCGTATCTCAACAGAACCAAGCTGGACTCCAGTTGGCATCCGGGGCGAAGGGTTACCGACTAAAGCAGGTGTATACCGTTTTATTGTTCCCCGGGAAGCCGATAGCTCAGAACATATTGAGTTTCTGGCGTTAGTGCGCTGGCGTAAACACGGTGTTCATCAACTGTTATTTCCCACCTTTGAATACATCGTATGCGACGAGAATATCGTGCTCCCAGAAGGCACATGCTGGCGTGAACGCGAACCGTGGGATCCAGATACGCTGGGGGAAACCGAGTTCATCATCGTTCCTGAAATGAGCGCGGGTGCTCAACGCTGTCCGTTCTGCAAAGAAGTTCCGCGCATCGTTGGTGATAAATACAACTTTGAGTATAAGGAAAACTACATCACGAAAATGCCTCACCGGTTTAACCGCCTGTGGTTCAGCTGCTGTAAATGGGTTGCTCCTGTGCCCACTTCTGGGATTCAGTCACTGATTACGGCCTGGAACAAAATGCTCGGGTCATCCCGGTAGGAGTAATGATGAAATGTGCGTACCTACGAAAGTTTCTGATCATTGCTTTCATAACCGGCATTAGCGGATGCCAGAGTCTCGGAATAGGGTTAAGCCTGGATGAGCGCTACCAGAAGGCTTATCAGAAAGTACTGGCTGACCCTAATGACGATAACATTAAGACTTTCATGAAACTCAGCCAGGAAAAAGGCGAAAGAGACATGCAAGAGGCAAATTCGAAAGCCGCAGCCGACACTCGTGAAAGCGATAAGGGGTTTACTGAGTATTTTAAATCATATGGCAACGATGGATTTAAGCGGGCCAGACAATAAGAAAGAGGTTATATGTCATTACAGCAATCGCATGAAAATCTGGAGTTCCTGAAGGGGGCGGTCTGGTGCGCCGCAAAACTCGTTCAGGAAATTGGCGATTCAAAAGGTGCAGCTATTCTTATCACAAACTTGCCGGTTGGAATTTTCCCTCAATGTAGCGAAAGGGATTTATTTGTTCTGAGGCAATATGTCAGGAAAGATCTGCCACTTGGTATTGATGCCGAATATAGCGATATCAGGCCGGTCTTAATTGATTATCTGGGAGAGCCAGTAGACCTTCCTGAGTGTGAACTGGATAATTATGAACCGGCTCCTGGTGAAATGCTCCGCTGGGGAGTAACTGGAGATCTCAGTTCCGGGACACGATGTGTGCTGGTGGATAATCTTGCTTATCTCGCTGAAGCAATTGGTATCAGCAACGCACTAAGGCAACAGGCCGCAGAGTCAATCCAGCGCACCCTGTGATTAGTGAGTCGCCCCGAATTTCGTAAGCAGCATAAATGCCCTTAATCTTTATCCTACATATTTCAGGTTGTTGGGGTTTACCATGTACAAAGACCATTTTCCACAAGCGTGTCCTTCATCGATAAAAGAGGGCCAGTCATGCTGGCGGGTATTTATTGATATGGACGTAGACAACCCGTCGAAAATAAAAACCAGCGTCGAATTAATAGAAGTTGGCGTAAAAACAATTCGAATGAAAAAGAATGCGGCAGAAGGCAGTGAAAAAACTGTTTTTCTTGTGGATAAAATCCCTGGAATCACATTTATCAAAATTCGGCCTAGCGACAAAAAGCCAAGCGTCTGGAATACAAGCATCAGCAGTTTCTATAAACATGACGTGGAAATCGGGAAAACATTCCCCGTTGGTATCAGAACGACTAAAAGCGCTGCGTTTCGTACAGCAACAAAAAAAGTTGAACAGAGTATGCAAGAATACACTGATACTATAGCTAAGCTTGAAAACGACTATGTTAAGAATGAGACGGAGATTGCTGAGTACAAAAATGAACTCGCTGCTTACCAAACAATACTCCAAACCCTAAAACGTATGGCAAAAAGGCATCTCAAGCAATAATACATTTCGTCTCTTTTCAGGTAAACAAAATGGAAACACAATGTATTTTCATTGCAGGTTTCAAAAATTGTTTCACTCTGGGCCATACATGTTTAGTATGGGGACATAACAAAGAGAACGCTGGCGAGTACGCTGGCATAAAGATCACCTTTCCCGGCCTGGCCGGGATTTTTTTTGTCTGATGTGCCGTCCTTCTCACCACAAACTTAATATCCTGACTATTTTTATGGATGTGCAGTGCAATTATTTAACGAATTACCATTCGTCACCAGACCGGACAGGCTGATAATAATGTCATCCGATACAGAGCTGGGGAGGGTGTATGACTAATCGTGGCTATAGCAAAGTAATTATCGAAGGTACTGTAGGCCGTGAGCCTGAAATCCGACAACACCCTACCCACGGCATCTACGCAAAGATTTATGTAACAACATCTGAGTCCTCAATGGAGGATAAATCTGGTCTGGAGAAAATTACGGAAGAACACTATCAGATCATTTTGCTTGGTCAATTTGCTGATGTGGCCCGCAATCATCTTCATGTCGGGACAGGAGTGTACCTGGAGGCCCAATTGCGTACCCGCCTAATCAAGGAGGATGGTAAAGAACGCTTCTTTATGGACGTACTTGTCAACCCCGTGAAGGGGCATGTTCTTCGCAAAGTCAATGTAGGCGGTAATAAACTGGTGAGTCGTCACCTCCAGCAGAACCGTGGGCAGGATCACCGGCAGAATACCAGTTATAGCCGCAGGCCACAAAACACGAACGCGAGGCCAGCAACACCACGCAACTCGCCCCCAACAATGGAAAATTATTATTTGGGAAATCAGGATGAAGTTCCAGGAAGCACTGGTGCTTATGGAACTGAGATAGCCTTTTAATGATTAGCAGCATATCTGTTTTAATTTGTATCATAACTAATGGGGAATTATTGCCGTGAATGAATTCAATAACGCACTCCAGACGATACTGGAAAATGGGTCTATGTCATATGGCCAGGCTGCTATTTATGCCGGTGGTGCAATTTGCGTTGCGGCCCTTTTTTCGGCGATACTCAGAAGTGGACTACTGGTAATTTTGGGAATTGTCTCAGGCTTTTATCTGTTCAGTCTCAACACTCCAGACAGTACACTGGCGTATACTGCTGCTGCCTCAGACCGTCTCATCGAGCAGGTTAAAGCTGTCGGTGGATGCGCCACTAGACACATTGAGGATGCGCAAACTCTGGGTATCATCATAAAAAATGGCGATGTTATCGAGATAGCAAAGCAGTGCGGTATTATAAAATAATAACCGTAGCATATTATGATTGATGAATGCCTGAATGGTAATCTGCTCGCGGATTACCATTATTTTTTGAGATGTCTTATAGAACTTATCTAAAATTACATACGACTGTCATGACAGTATAAGGTCTTTATGAAAAACGTCGTCAAAACTTTACTACCCTCAGTGAACACTGGTGATCAAGACGAAAGCGTAAAATCGGATACGCTGACTGGCACTACTAAACCCTGCGACCACGGACTGGTTCATAATCATCTTTTAGGGCAGGAGGCCTGTTACTATGCCAAACACTAACGACTCGCTGACAGGACTCAACGTCGAGCTCGTTGGTGCATCGAAACAAGAGTTTACTCTCCTCACTGAAAACCATCTGATGCGCCGCATCATAGTGGCTTTATCTGAGTTAATGCGTAACGCGGAAGGCGTGATGATTGATTCTCATGTTTACCCGTGGGATCAAGTTCTCCCTGCTGCGATGGACATTCCATCATCCAACGCTTCTGATGAAGAGATACAGAACTGGATGATCAGTGCCTGTAAGGAGTGGCAGTGCGAATACAATCGCCGGGTTCAGTCGTTTACCGCATCAGAAGTAAAAAGCAAAAGCGACACCGAGAACGATAACCTATTCCTGCTGAATATCACCAACCTAGCCCATATGCTGATTGACCGGTTACTGCCGTTTGTCAGTATCGAGGAGATTAATCATGAGGATCCAGATTTACTCCCCCAAGTTATTGATATCGTGAATTATATGGTTGGTGTTATAAATGGTACAACCAGCACACAACAAGTCAGACAAGAATTGTTTACTGCCGGTGCTGATGACGCAGTATTTGCACTCAAACTAAAGCACAAAGAGCTAACCAGCCGGGGTGAAGATGCTGGATGGCTTGAAGAGGCAATGAAGATAATCGAAGAAAACAAACGCCAATCCATCGACTTTATGCAGCGCAGCTAATCGTTCCCATAATAAAAGGGTAATGCTATGAGTAAACATCTGTACTGTATTAAGGGTGTTTTAAAACCCAGGAAATTTTCTGTAAGTCTGATAAGAAATAAACTTAGCTCATTTGGTTTAAGGGGAAGTACTCTTCGTAGCGAAACCGCTCGCATTCTTGCCGGGCCAATAGATGGTATTAAGGGTACGTATCCCTTCGGCTGGTCAGAAGAACATTTTGACCGCAGGATGAAACGCATATTCATTCGCGCCGGTAATGCTTCCAGACTTTCTGATAATCGTCCATTTGCATTAAAACGACGCAGCGCTTTAACTATCAGTAAAAAGTATCTTTCTGTGTAACCACCAGCAGACGAGTTTTACTCGTCTGCCTGGCCCCATGCCTCTAATCTTCGCACCCGAAATGAAGTTGCCTGGAGTTCTCCTGATGAAGTTAACTCAAATGAAACTGTAAGATCGTTTTTGTTCCGGTACTTCCATACATAGCCATTTTGCTGCAATGTTTTGAGTGACTTACGTAGGTTGGGCTCAGCTACATCCTGGCTGTCTGGAACAGAGTTAATAAACCCCAGCAACCTGGTGAATGGCACTATCGCAGTGCCTTTTTCTTTGCACAAAAGAAGAAGTACCAACGCATCCTTCTGAATACGGGAAAAGCGCTCCAGGCGATGTTCAGTACCATCTCCCTGCATATTGGCATTGTTCATAATCAACCTAATCATATGGGATATGATTAAGGTTAAAAAACACCCCCCGTTTTGTCACCCTTTTTTTTTCTTACTCACCACTTAAAGCAGTAAGCTCAGTTCGATAAATCTGAATTAAATAAGGCGAGGTTATATGAAAACGAAATTATTGCTGGCGCTAATTGCGGGATCGACTTTCTGCATCAATATTGCTGAAGCCAATATTCCTCTTAGAGCAGATGGAAGTCCAGCAGCGGGGCAGACACCAACTCAGTTCATTCAGCTTAAAAATGAATGTCCTGAATGCGTCATGGTCGCAACTGATGTAGTAAAGATGCGTAGCGATAGCTGTAAACAGCAGGCATCCATCGATTCTACAATCCTACAGGATCCTGTTTACGCATATCTCAACAGTATCCGTCTGGTAGTTGCCGGGAATGGTGGTTATGCAAGTCCAATCTATACATCCGCCCGTCAGGTCGTAGCGTCAAACATCAATTGCAGTGATGCAAACGACTGGGTAGCGAGAAGTAAAACGGTAATGGATAACACCTTCAAAACGCCGTAAACAATCCCTGAATATTTCGTTGCAGTAATGCTATCCCGTAGTATGACGTTAAAGGCGGAGCTTTGAATCGGGAAAAAATAACTACTGCACTTAGAGGTATTTATATGGGTCGTCACTTTACTGGTCTGATTGATAGTTCGCAGCAAAATTTTACAATGCCAATCCGTCCGTATGGACGGAGCCGCATGGCTGCAAAATTAAAAGGAATCTCCCGATTGAAAAAATCTGAAAAGCATGACGATGAATATCCTGATGAACTCTGGAAATTTATGAGTCCTTCAGAGAAAGCTAAATTTCTGGTCGCGGATGTATTTTCACGCAGTAGTAAAGACTCTTCCGCCATTCAACCGGGAGAACATAAGCAAAAGGAGCATGATAATGAGCACTGATAATTTACTAGCAGAACTCACTTCAAAAACAGGCCTGACAGAAACGGAACTTAATCGGCAGGCATTGATTATCGGTTTGATGGCATTGTGCCACCCGGATGCTATTGCCGGTGATTTGGTGAGCGCGGCACTTACGGGGTCATACTCAGATAGTACTGATAAACTACTTACCCGTGGTGATAACGCATCAGACAGTGTGTTGATGTCCATGCGTATCTTACTTCACCGGTTGAGTAAGTATGAAGGGTCTGATGGCAAAGTAGGTCAGATCAATAAAATGATGCACCGACTCGGCTACTTTAAGGCATCCGATGTGTTACGCGAGGCTCAATAAAGAGGCTCAATTTATGTTCACCATGACGAATTTCGCGTCCAATATTCTTGACATGGTTTTTCTATCAGAAATGGAAGGGGAACTCATTTATATAAAAGCGCTTAGCGGCGTTACTGGTTACGTTCCTCAGATCCATCTTTTCCGCCTCCAGCTTATCGCATTTGATATAGGTTGGTACTACGAGTACAGATTGAATTCAGGCAACCTCATTATAAAGGAAATTGTTGAGGCCATCACATCTCTTGGATGTGCTTTAAATGAATACCAATGGCAGTTCGCGTTTGAATTAGGTTATCGCCGTCACCACAAATAAACTTCATTTTTTCATAATTTGCTATTCGTCACTTGATTGACCGGGGGTACGATTAATTTAACACGGATAATTATGGGAGACAGTAAAATGACAGACGCATCTACAATAGACGCAGTTCAACCAAAGGCAAGACGCTTATCATTTAAAGAGCTTCCAGGGTTTGATATTTCTGCTGAAGCACTTCTCAAAATTATCGAAATGCCGTGTATGGTTATTCGCCGGTCTCCTGCAATGAAAGTACTGGAGATGATCACGCTGCGGTTACGTGGGGATTGTCTTTCTGCCCTTGGCATTGACTTAAACTCTGCCCAAATTACCAGTAAAGGGACGGTATCGGGGGGCAATGGTGATATGGACGTATCAGTACCTGCAACACAACTCTTTTCTTTAATCCGCAACATGCGCGGCGAAGATGAAATTAACGTCCGCTTCCATGCGGCAAAAAACCATCTTGTCATTCGCACCGACAAAAACTCCTATAACATCCCGGTTTGCTTAGACCATATACCCGAAATTCAGGCTGAGACGCTGGAACATAATTACAGCGTTTACTTTCCAACGCAGATGCTGAGTCAGATTATCAAGCGTGTCAGCCACGCTGCGGCTCAGAACGATGTCCGCTTTTATATGAATGGGGTCTACCTCGGTATCGATAATGGCCAATTTATTGCTGTAGCCACTGATGGACATCGTATGGCCGTCAGTTCTCATGATATCGACTTCAGCGATGACGTGGGCGATGAGATTCAATCTCCGACAGCTCCTACCTCTATCAGTAACACGAATGCAGGTGTGATTTTACCCAACGGGGTTTTCCCCGTGCTCCATAAAATCCTGAGCGGTAGCCAGGGTCAATTCAAAATTGACTACAGCAACCGTAACCTGACATTTACGCTCGGAAGCCATACAGTCATTTCAAATCTTGTCGATGGCCGTTACCCGGACTGGAAGCGCGTGGCCAGCACGGTAGCCAAAAATACTGAACTGTTTAAGGTTGATCCTTCTGAACTCACCACCGCACTAAAACGCGCAACCCCATTGCTTAAAGAGGGCTCGCCAAACAACACCAGTGTTTGTGTGATGTCATTCAAAGACAACGCCCTACAGCTTAAGTCGCCCGGCTCAAATGCAATCAGTTGCAAAGAGGTGATGGACATTGCGAAAGAGGCAGGCGAGCCCGAAACAATTGTTGATATCGGTATGAATGCCGATTACCTCCTGGAATCACTGGCAAGCCTGGGGGCGTGTTCGGAAGAAGGAGAAGCCGCACAGATTGCTTTGCGTGATACAACGACCGGCATATTGATTTCAGTAAACAAAAACAATTACGACATCATCATGCCTGTCCGTGTCTGACAAAACGCTCTCGTTTTGTCGGCCTTTTCGAAATAGCCAATTTCATGGGCGTGATAACGTTAAAACAAGCTTCCTGACGGGATGGCTATATGCCATCTCGCTCCCATTGGTCGCGATCACTGCGTCCTAATATTCTGGAGCCAGAATGAAATGAAAAGCGTTCTGAAGTGGGTAGGAGCCAAACACAACATTATGGCAAGTCTTAAGCATGTACTACCGAAAGGTGGTCGGCTTATTGAGCCCTTTGGCGGTTCAGGCGCTGTAATGATGAATACGAATTACCCAGAATACATTTTGGCCGATATTAATAGCGACCTGATCGATACATACCAGAGTATTTTTAAGTCGCCTGAAAAGGTACTTTCTGAGCTTAAACGCCTTTACTGTCTCGGGCGTTCTGAGGACGCCTATTATGAGCTGCGAAGCCAGTTCAATAATCATGATAGTGCAAGTGACACTCAAGCTGCTCTGTTTATCTATCTGAATAGGTTTGGCCATCGCGGACTATGCCGATACAACCGGAAAGGCATCTTTAACGTCCCCTGGGGTTATTACGCCAACCCCTATCTCCCAGAGACAGAGTTATACGCAATGGCTGAGAAAATGTCCTCAGCAACTTTACTTTGCGCCAGCTTCCAGACCACGCTATCAATGGCCCGCCCGGGTGATGTGGTGTATTGCGACCCACCATATGTTAATCCCGGCAGATTCACGGCTTACCATGCCAGCGGTTTTACACCCGCTATGCAGATTGAGCTTACCAAACTGCTCCAGTTGCTGCCTGAACGCGGGGTTCATGTCATCGCATCATGCCACGATGCGCCTGATATTCGTGAGCTTTATCAAGCCTTCGCTATTCATGGTGTGACTGCCCGGAGAAGCATATTTAAAGGCAGCGGGGATGGGAAAAAAGCTTCAGAAATCTTCGCGGTCAAATTAGCGGATAACTCGAAAAAGGGAGCTGCGGCATGAAACGCTTCCATTGTTCTGAAAAGCTGCATAACCCAGAGACTGAGAAATTTTGTCAGGATATCGCCGAACAATATCGGACAGCACCTGATATTGCCGTGGCGCAGTTTAAACAAGTGCTGAGCTCTAAGCCTCTAACTTACTGGGAGTGTGTCGTGATCCGCGAGCGTGTCTCTGACCTTATTAAAATTAATCAAGCAACAGCTGAGGGCCACGATGAGCCAATTTAAACCCAAAAGCCTTGTAGTCTACCGCATCCAAAAAGCTCTGGAATTAGACAAGCTGGATGAACAGTTAAGTGAGTTGAAATACACTCCCTGCGGGCCTAATGATATGGCACGGTCAGGATGGATCCCGCCATTGGGTGAAGATGTCGAGCTGTTAAAGCATGAGTCGAATAATCTCATTCTTCTGACTGTTAAGCACGAATCGAAAATACTTCCTCCCGCGACCATCAAAGAAATTGTGCGAACCCGGGTTCAGAAACTGGAGAAAGAGCAAAACCGCAGGCTAAAGAAAATGGAGATCCAGGCCGTCAACGATGCCGTGCTCGCTGAGCTCATACCAAAGGCTTTCAGCAAATACAGCACTACAAACATTTGGGTGGATACTAAATCACGTCTACTGCTTGTTGAGACCACCAGCCATAAAAAAGCAGATGATGTAACAGCTTTGCTACGTAAAACTATTGGCTCACTTCCAATTATCCCATTCACGCTGGAAACGCCGGTAGAACTGACGTTAACAGAGTGGGTCAAAACAGGAAGTCTGCCGCCTGGCCTAGCTTTATGCGACGAAGCCACGCTCAAAGATGTGCTCGAAAACGGGGGGGGCGTTACAACAAAACGCCAGGATTTGATATGTGATGAGATCGCTCATCACATCGAGGCCGGAAAGCTTGTGACAAAGGTTGCACTGGGCTGGATGAACCAGATGTTTTTCATCCTGAATGACAATTTCATCTTTTCACGACTGACCTTTACGGAAGAACTTATTGAACAGAACGATGACATTTCGCCAGAAGATCACGCCCAAAGATTTGATGCCGATTTCGTTTTGTTTACCTCTGTTGTTATGGAGGTTCTGGACACAATGATAAAAGCCCTCGGGGGTGAAAGCCCAGGACTCATCACAACGCCGTCAGACGAACAACAAGGTGTCGCGGCAGAAGCCAAACAACCAGAAAAAACCTTCCATTAAAGGGCTGAGAGATGATTACAGCTACAGAACTCCAAGAGTTATCACGCCAGGTTGAAAATGCTAACATTGCCCGAGCCCTGGCAGTTAAAGAGTTGGTTAAAGAGACAAGAGATCGTCAGTTTTCATTGTGGGCGCTATTTATTGGTCTCTTCAGAGAGACACCGGCGCGAAAAAAGCTGAACGAATGTGAATTGCATCTTAACCTGCTGCTGCCAAAATGCAGGAGCATCTTTCTTCAATACGTAGTTATGTCCTCGTTGGAAGAAATTTCGAAATCACCAGATTGTGAGATTTATCAGCATCTAGTCAACTGCTGGAAAGAAGCTCAGATAAAATATAACGAGTCAGGCAGACGACTCAAACTTGCAGAAAATGCCCGTGAACTATTAAAAACAGCAAAGGATGAATGTAATAGTGCTTCCACAACTGAATTTCTGGATATGGTTACTACCAGTAAAGCAATATCCATACTTTCAGCAATAGACACATCCTCTGCGAGTAGTTCGTTAAAGAGAGCTATGGGTGCGCTTAAGCGATTAGCAGATGAAATGCCTGCCCGGCAATCACCTATTGATTCAAATTTACCAGATGACACGCTTGATCTGTTTGTCGATCTGACTATAAATCCTGTTATCGATATTCTCTCCTGGTTAAATATTGAAAAGCTGGATAATGCCGAAGTGCAGTGCAGCAAAGCCTTAAAGAAACTTCAGACGTTATTAGGACAACTGGGTGCTGAGCATGATTTGAGAACTAAGGATTATCAATCTCAATTAGATACGCTTAAGAGAATTGAACAACCATACATCAAAAAGGTGATGCGGCATATACCCGAAAATATGAAGTTCAAGGAGCCTGAGTATCTCCAGACTATAGGAATGAACCCATGACTCTAAAATATATAATCGCTCTCGCAATATTTCTGACATTTGTGTGCTTTGCAGCTTTCATACTTATCTACGCGAGTCGAACAAAACGAGAACAACAACAAACTCAGCAACCTTTGGACGAGCATGATCAGCAGGCAGATATTAATGCCGATGCCGACGAGAACGCCGCACTTGATGGGTTGAGCGAGTACTTCATCAAAAAAAATTCGATATTGCCAAAAGTCCTGATGGATCTTTATGTGCGCTTGAGTGCGGTGTTCAATGGTCAGTACATTATCGCACCCCAGGTGCTTGCCCGGGACTTAGTAGAGCTGGAGCTCGAAGATGAACCGGTTGCCCCGGTTGACGTACTTCAGGCGCAACAGTACGCAGATGAATTCGTGTTCGATTTTGTTCTCTCCGATGCGCATACCGGGGAACTAGTGCTAGCAATGATCAATGAAGATGCTATCAGCGCTCAGCCTGAAGGAGAGTTCATTATTGCCCTTTTTAAAAGAACTCACATTCCTGTCTTTCGCTATGAAACGTTGTCAGGCTTGGACGATAACGCCCTGGCAGTCAACATCGCTGAATCAATAGACGATGGCCGATTCTCTTAGTTCCACAAGGAATTTATTATGTCTCTGTCAAAAAAACAAAGAATAGTACTGAGGGCTAAATTTGGTGGTCGATGTGCATATTGTGGCGAGGTACTGAAAGAAAAAGGTTGGCACGCTGATCACGTAGAACCTGTGCTAAGGAAATCCGTCCAGGATATGCAAGCTGCGGCCAGAGGGAAATTTAAGCTTAAGGCTACCGGTGAAGTGTTTAATGAAAGTGCCAACTGCTTAGAAAATCTTTTCCCAGCCTGTGCGCCCTGCAATCTGCTCAAAACAACATATTCACTGGAAATGTTCCGCAAACAAATAAGTTTACAGGTTGAAAGGGCACGGAAGAGTAGTATGAATTTCAGAACGGCAGAAAGATTCGGCCAGATAAGCATTGTAGAGAAACCCATTGTTTTCTGGTTTGAACAGTATTCAGAGAAAAATGGTGCTATCAAATAAACGACTAATTTAACATTATCATGGCGCGTATCGCGCACTGCTTCGTCAAATATTCAGCCGTGATAATATTGTTTAGTAGGCCCATTACGGAGCGTATATGACTAATCATACAAACTGGACTGGAGACCTGACCGAAGGCGCAACTATATTTGTAGCCACACCAGATGGCCAGCTCAGCAAATGTAGAGTCGAGTCCGTTCGAGACCGACATTTCTCGGTCGAGGGTATTGAACGTGAATTCGATAAGTTGAATGCCTGCTCAGTTGATGGGTTACTACACTCTTACCCCGACGATTTCGAGTCGAGGGAGTTATTTGGTCTGTGCCAGCAAAAAAACAGGCTCAAGTCTCTGCAAATTGATTCATTATCGTTACAGCAAGTCCAGTACATGCTGGCTGGCCTGGAACTTGCCAGGAAGAGATATGGATACCAGTACCGAGGCAGCAAAGCCGTAGATACCAATCAGAAGGGTAGACTGGCCATGAGCATTGATGATTCGCTTCACCCAATTCAGATCGCTTATATACTGGCAGGTTTAAAATTATCTCTCCTTCAAACAGAGGTGAACCATGACTGCTAACCAACGTAAACGTCCTTCGCGTAACAATCGAGCTGTCCAGTTAACGTCCGAGCAGCTGGTAGAAGCGAAGACGCTTGACCTGAAAGCCCACCATTCGTTTAAAAACCTTATGGGTCTTGCTGCAATCAGTGTCGTGGTGTTTGTCTGTCTTGGCTCCTTGATCCATAAACAACGCTCAGTAATGAACGAATGGGACCTGGGTGAAGTGATCAGAGGCGTTGATTTGAAAGCCGGAACCCTCGCAAAAAACAACTTTTTCATCACCAACAAAGGGCAGTTTGAAGCAAGTGGCGTTACAGTGTCACTTACGGGTACAAAACTGAAATTACAGCAGCATCAGGACGGAAAATATTACGTTTGTAATTCTGCAACAGGTGATTGTGTTCTGGTATCCGATGTACAAGCTGAAAAAATTCGTGACCAGCTGTAGCGAGGGGAAAATATCGGTTACTGTCACCGGTAACCGAAGGAACCTTCGTATATGTCACGACAAGAAGCCGCAACGCAGTTATTTATGTCTGCACCACCAGCAAGTATTGATGTCGTTATTGAGCAGCTGGAAAGGGACGCTCAAGCAGCCGGTATCGATATCCATACAATCTCTGTAATGGCCAGCCTGTTACGTGATCGAATAGAAGCATACAGTGACGTGCTTAAAATCGAGCCTGAGCGGGTGATACACGCACTTGAGGTACTGCGAGGTACGGAAGTGCCGTGGGCTTTTTACACTCCGTCCAGGCTACCTGAGCTTGAAGATGTTCATTGCTGGGAAACTCCTCACGATTTTGACCAAGACCTAGGTGAACACCAGCTGCGGCGCTATATTTGCCCTAAATGCGAGCATGAATCAACCGACCCAATGCGCTGCACGGCTGGCCATGCTCCTGGAGTTAACCAGTATCCTGAAAGCTGTGATGCCACTATCTGGAATTCGCCCGATTCTTGGGATAGTATTAACCCTATAATAAAATTAATTATCAAATCTACGTTCCTGGCTGACCTGACTGTTCATACAATCTTCTATCCGAAAGGGTTGAAGCTTCCTGAAATTCAGGACGTTGAGTAGTCTGCTTCGGGCTCTGTGATCTGATAGTTATATATACCTCATTTAAGACCCCTTACTGGGGTCTCTTTTTTTGGACTTCCGCCGTGCTATGTACTTCACGGTATCCCCAAATATCCCGGCTTATGTAGTTCGTCGATTTGCTTCGTCACCTGCCATACCTGTCTCATAATTTCTCTATTTGGAGAAATCTGATGAACCTACCGACAGCTGTATTAGCGAATAACGATGAAAATGAATCAGACGTCCTCAGCCTTTATGCTAATCCCGTAGACAGTCAAAGTGGCCTCATTGAACATGACGGCTTTCAAAAACTAAATGCCATGCGCGATCTGCTGGTGGAATACAACACAACACTGAAGCACATGCAGGCCATGTATGATGCAGTGATGCGGAACCGGCATGATGAAGCATGGCGCATGTTCTGTGATTCTTGTGACAATTCCATCAAATATACGCTGGCTGTAGAAAATTTGTTCTGTATAGAACGGGCCCGCTGTGCTCTCGATGAAAAGTACTGGCAAAAGCTGCTCGATCTGACCGGCGTAAAACCATTTATGCCCACCGAAAGATACGATGACTGGAACGAAGGATTAAGGGCATGGCGAAAATCATCAGAATCAAATTTTGAGAAGCTTAAGCCTGTACCCTTCAACGAAGAAAGTATCTTTTCTACCGCATTCGCATTGAATGAAGAGAAAAAAGACTACTTCGCCCAGATGGTTCATGGTGTGTTTGAAAAGCTCTCCGCTCTGCATAAGACTAACCGTGCCCAGGGCTTCAGCAACAAACTCATCATAGCCAGCTGCTTACCAAGTAGAGATAACCGCAGATCCTATGACTATCTCAACTATTTTAATGACCTTCGTAAGGTTATTGGACTGATGTATGGACGAAGCGGTGCTGAGGATGTGAATTCGGCTGCGGTCAAAGAGTACATGATGAGTAACCCTGGCGAATGGGTAAGTATTGATAACGATAGTCTTAAAGTGAAGGGGTTTATTAACGGCAATGTGCATATCCTGATTGAGGAGGAAACTTGTGACAATCTCAATCTGGTACTATCCCATTTAATGCCAGGCTGCATTCCTCTCGATCGCCGATACACCACCGGCCATAACTCCGCAAGAACTGTAAAAACCAATGAATATCGGTCGCAGTTGATATCATTCTCTGCTGTTAACTCCTTAATATCATATGCCACTGACCATTTGAACGCGGGCAAACACCTGTCACCGGGGCCGCACACTTTTATCCTGCGGGACAACCAGTCTGTTAGTGAGAAAAAAGAACTGGTGAACATATGGGAGTCATTGGGTGCTGTCAGAAGATATAGAGAAGTATATGACTTTGACTTTAGCCCCGTTGAAGCATTCAAACTTCTGGCATTACATGGTTCTATACCTGACCGCTATACGCACCAGTTCTATGCAACGGTCGGAGAACTCCAGAAACGAGCAATTGATGAATGTATGGTGGCTTCAGGTATGCGTTTGCTGGAACCGAATATCGGTCTTGGTGCGCTACTGAAAGGGTTACCAGAGGGGGTGGATGTTACTGGTTTTGATATACACCCCGCAGCTGTTGCAATTACTGGCCTGCGCTGGAACGTCACCCTTAATGATTTTCTATTGGTCAAGCCTGAAAATACCGGCTTGTTTGAAAGAATTCTGATGAATCCTCCATTTAGTGACTCACGCTGGATTGCACATTTTCAACATGCGATGAGATTCCTGAAACCGGGAGGACGCTTGATAGCAATACTGCCAGGGAGCGCAAAGGAGCATCTTTTAACCCGAGAAGCTGGGCCCGGTTACGACATCAATATTCTGGGTTGCTATGACAACGCCTTTGAAGGAACCGCAGAATCCATAAAACTTTTCTCCGTTGATGCCCATGAATAGTGGGGAAAGGAAGAGCTGGTCGAGTTAATTTCGTCACCCGTAACTGAACAGAAAAAATGAGATAGAGAAAAAGCCGTCAGTTTGTCGATGTTAAATGCTATTCAAATTTTTCAACATGCGACAATTGAGCCAACTACATGAAGAGGAAACACAATGTCAGCATTTCTCATCAATAAATTATCTTTCGAAGATACCAAACAAATAATGTTGTCCTCCATGAAAACAATGGCATCTCTTCATGGTATTTTGGCAATATTCTTGCCGATAATTGCTGGTGGTGGACTCCTGACACTCATCATGAAAAATGTGACAATGGAGGGGCTTGCATTTTTTATCTTACAGCCAGTTGTACTCACCCTCTACCTTACGGCTATCTTATGCCGATATCAAAGCTCAGAGCTAAGATTGAATATCTGGGAAGAACTACGCAACTTTATCGTTGTGTTAGTTTATGCATTATTCCTGACCGTACTAATGATCGTAATATTGTGGTTGGTCAAATTTATGATTGCTTCAGCGGTTGCGGGTGAAACCAACCATGTTGAATATAAACAACCAACATTAACAAGCATTAGTCTGGCTTACTCCAACCTAATAGTGTATTTCAATATGTACGCCCTTGCCACTTTGAGCGTATTTATCGCTACGCCAATGCTCGTTTTATTCATACCAACAGTTACGCGGTGTAAAGGTTCTCTGCTGAAAAGTATACCAGTCATTTGTAAAAGTACTTTTATGAATATTGGGCCGTTGTTCGCATTTTCAGCTATCTCTGGTGTTGTTTTACTTTCGTGGTCATACTTTTCGCTCAGGTATGAATGGTTAATCCCGGCAGCAACTATACCTCTGGCCTACTTATCAATATTGAATTACCAGCTGTCTGAAGCAGCATTGCCTCGTAACCAATAAAAAGGAAACCTGTGATGAGAAAAATAATATTAAATGCGGTTGTTTGTTTATTTGCAATTAATGCATCAAGTTTCGCAATATCAGCGGAAAGCTCTCCATCTCGTGACGAACTGAATGACGTGATGAAAGTTCATGCTTCCGAGATTGCTGCTGTTATCGCATGTAAAGACTACCTCGAAAATGGCGAGGAACGTTTGACTGAAGCGAAATCAAAAGCTGGCCGTGTACTGGGTAAGATGGTAGGCAATCAAGCCAAGGGTAGCGAGTATGCTAGTCGGATTCTGGTAACTGTTAACGAAGCTAAGCCAGATGAGCAACTGAAGGCTGAATTCGACAAGGTCAACCTTGACCACTCAGTCCGCGTTGCAAAATGCGCTCAGCTAGTAGCTGGTAATGCCGCACGTGCGGACGATGCTGATATCAATTATCTGAATTAAGAGGCTAGCAATGGCGAAGATCAGGATCACTCATCGTTATGACATCAATAAAGACATGTTCTATGGCGTAGAAACTAACCAGCCATATGAAAAGGTTGTTCAGAGGTTAGCTTATCTCCAATTGATTCATTCCACGTTGCCTGATTTTCCCTACATGGCTAATTGCCTGGAACAGGCCGATGCAGTAGAACTCTATTGTCGAATCTTTGGTGGTATTCCTTTAAACACAAATCAACATTATACCGCAGAGATTGATTTATATAGGAACTGGGAAATAGATACACGCGAACTCGTTAATGACATTAATTGCCAAAATTCAATTGCCATTTCCGGCTGCGTAGAAAAAATATTTAAATACATTGTTGAAAACTCTGTTCAGATCTATCAGCTCACAAAAGAAGCTTATAAATTAGGGCAGGGCATGACTAATAATGAAAAAGAAGAAATGGCTCTTTTACTGATTTATATGGATTGGCAACTTCAAAGGATGGATCGTGTTTTAATGGGAGAAAAAATTCAAAAGGAATGGGATTGGCACGATTTTGAGGGAAGGTTGATTTCAGACATTTCGTATACACACACCGGACAACCTGACCTATACATCCACAAAGATTAATGTCATTGACGCACAAGCTGAATATATTTCGACCTTGCACAAATAGCAAACAAACACATTAGAAAGAATTAACCATGCATCTATAATGGATTCTGTTAAGCATAAAATATGGGTAGTAATAGATCCGTTATTGAAAATGTAAGACATGCTGGTAGAGTAAAACGAATGATAACCGTTTACCTTCTCTGTTCTGGCGGATGCCAGTTTATGGATGTGCATACTGGAACTATTTGAAATATGTAGGTAGAGGGATCTACTTACTATGTAGTGTGATTAAAAATATTCTGTTTTCTATGTGGTCAAAAAGTTCAGTATGAGTGATATATGATTGATGATTACAAAAGCTTCCTCAAAAACCCCGGGAATTTACCGGAACTAATTAGTTACTCTCCGTCAGGCAGACCTAGCTTAACGAGACGAGTTGAAGATCGCCTTAAATGCGCCCTTATCCTCGGCTACCTCAAGCCCGGTGATAAGTTGGTAACAAAAAACATCGCCGATGCTATGAAAATGAGCGTCACGCCCGTCCGTGAAAGCCTGATACGTCTGTCTGCCAGTAGTGCTCTTGCTTTGACTCCATCACATGCCTTTTTTGTTCCCATCATCACCAGTGAGCAGTTCAACGAGTACATGAGAATGAGGCGATTGATTGAGCCAGAACTGGCAGAAAAGGCCGTACTGAAAATGGATGCCAATGGCTTTGAAGAATGCCTGTCTTTGTGCCAAAAGCTGCGTTCCGCATATGAACGTAGGGATGTTTATCTGGCGCACCAGCTAAACCTCACTCTGCGGCTGAAGCTTTACATATACGCCGGTCTGCCTGAGTTTTTCAAAATTGTAACCCAACTGTGGATTAACCTGTGGCCAACTCTGAGTTACACGTTCGAATCTGACTCGGAGGATAAATGGCCAATATTTTTCTCGTCGCTTGAACTCGCTCTTTCAAACAGGGATGCAGGGGCAGCAGCAGATGCCATTAGAGAGTCACTGGATAAGGGGTTGCGGATCTATCTCAGCTTGTTAACCGAGCAAGGTGAGTAAACCGGCTACTAGTAGCCGGTTCGGATTCAACGTTTGAGGGTTTGCATCATCAGGGAGGGTTTAGGAATTGGTTCTTTCTGCTCAGCAGGCTTATCCGAATCAATGATGGTTGTTGCTCGGATACCTGTGGCCTGGGTTTCCACTGGTGAAGAATTCCGTTCAACGGCAATGCCCAGCGTTTGCGACAGAATGTTGCTCAGCGTTTCGGCATTAAACGATGTCGTGGTTTGTGCGGCCAGCAAATTTATTAACCGAGGGTCGAGCTCATGCAAGGCAGACGCAATTACCAGTGCCTTACGGTAAAATTCCCCCCGGGATCGGCGGGGTAAGCGCTCCATAATATCAAGAGCTTTACCGTCTTCTGGATTATTGCCGGGGCGGAGCCAGACGAGTAAACGTTTATCTTCTTCCATCACATAACCTCGTTTAGACGCTTGCCATTGCTTTGACGAGCGCGAGCTGCGCGTCAGGCGCTTTGATGACATCCAGCTTAGGGAATAGTTCGACAATATGAGAATGGATGAGCTCAGCACCGCCCCCGGCCAGTATGATTTTGTGGACGCTGTTCTGACGACGTATATCAGCTGCAACAGCTTCGGCCAGATTTTTCGACTCAGAATCGATAACGTCAATGATGGCATCAATTTTAGAGTGATCATTGACCGCAGAAGCAATCAACGCTCTATCATGACGGTTTTTAATGATGATATCCGCAATGGCATAACTACTTGGAGACTGGGCATCCTGGAGCGCAGCCATAACAGCTTTTGTCACTCGTGAAACGCCAACATCGCTGTTGCCAAAGATATCAGATATGCCCTCCATTGCCCCCTGAATGATGGCCAGGTCTAGGGTTGTTCCCCCCAGATCGACAACCAGGGTTCGTGTAAGCTGCGTGGTTGTTTTAGGATCAATCAGATATTCAGCCGCAGGTACTGATTCAGGCATTACGTTAACTTTTACAACATGAAAAGTTTCGCCATTATTCAGGGTTATTGGGCCCATAACGTTGGCCTTTTTCTTTTCAATATTAGCTTCGTTCAACTGCGCATCGCTCGTGAAGAACATGGCCACCGGCAGTGTCACTGTAAGTTCAACATCCTGTGGCTCAAGACCGGAAGTCAAAAGGGCATGATGAATTGCTACGCGACTTACAGCGTCGAACTGGAAAGAGGTATGCGTTGTTGTAATTGCAGATGTTGAACCAATGTCGTGAGTAAATTTCCGCCCATCAATGAGATAGTTGTAGATAGTTTTACCACCAAATGCGAGTGGAGTAGCCCAGCCTTCGCGGAAGGCGTTCTGCGAAACATGAGTTTTGATTTCACCATTCTCAATCCAGGCAAGTTTTACGTTCGTTGAGCCGTCATCACAAGCGATGTTCATCATGGTATATACCTCATTAAAATGTTCAAAAGTATCAAAAATCTCTGCCATTTTAGATAGTAAGCCATCCTGAAGCAAGGAATGCGCACCTGTAGCGCACGTTTAATGTCCACAAAATGACTATGAAAAGTGAATTACGAGTGAGTAAAACAGGAACGATTCTATCGGATTGAAATCTGGCGGGGTAAACGAGAAAGAGGGATGTATACGTACATGCAGAGGTCGGTAGCCCTGGAACACCAACGGAAAAAGTAACAAACCACCCGAAAAATGAACCAGTGCCACCAGACTAAATTGTGACAATCGATAGCCAATACTGCAAGAGAACCTAAGAATAAAAGGTATCGCTATATGACAGCTCAGTCGGTAAAATCGAGGAAACCATGTCGGATCACCATTGTAGTTTCTGGTTAGTTCAATAATGAGGTATCCCCAATGACATCCATTCTGCTTACTTCTGATTCTGTTGATGGGTACACTTTTTGTATTTCTACTGATGGTAATGGATGTAAGCTGTCAGTCAGGCCAGAATACCGGCGCAATGGCACACAAACTTATGATGGCTGGTTTCCCAGATACTACTCAAAGCCTCAGTATGCTAAAGCAGCGTTAACAAGGTTCCTTGGAGAATCTGTTAACTGGTCACCACGGACGGGGCTCAGTTAGTCACAGGATACGTAACAGCCTGAGTCCGAGGATACCAACAAGTCAAGAGAACCCCCTGATAAACCCTTAACAATCAACACCTTACCTTGGTGCGCTTAATGTATTGAACATGTTAAATGGCTGCATGAAGTGCAGACATTTAGCCTTCAGCGATGAACTTTCAGACAGTTAATATCGTCTCTGATGCAGCAACATCACTGAAACTCAGATTTTACAGATTGCCCTGATGTTTATTTGTTAAGTATATAGTGCAGCTATTTATAGCATTATCATCATTTTACAGCAATGCAGTTAATGAAGGG
The DNA here is from genome assembly GCF_002903305.1 of Citrobacter freundii complex sp. CFNIH9. NCBI lineage: Bacteria > Pseudomonadati > Pseudomonadota > Gammaproteobacteria > Enterobacterales > Enterobacteriaceae > Citrobacter > Citrobacter freundii complex sp. CFNIH9. The sequence continues at coordinate 116,296 of NZ_CP026241.1, forward strand.
ATTCCTGATTTCCCACTGAAGCCTGAGCCAGTTCAGGTAGGATACATAAATCTGTGTATCACCCTCCGTCATGTAACTGTTTCGCTGAATCTTTCTGGTCAGGGGATAGAATGCCACCGTACCATAGGGTGTTTCTGAGATAATGATTTTAGTATTCCCGTTATATGCAATTTCATAAACAATATTGTTTTTCTTAAGTTCATCCTCCGTATCCATAACTATTTCATTTCGTATTTTATTCACTTCGTGATAATGCTGGCTCAGTATCTTCATTGCTGAGCGTCGTAATGCTGCTTCCTTTGCATTCTCCATTGTACTGATGAAAGAAACTGTGTCCGGGGAATAGAAACGACGATGTGAAAAATCTTTATCCAACTCATATTCTCCGGGGTTATTTTTCCAGCGGGCATAGCCATTAAGTTTTGGAAGGTCATCGCAGAAATGCTGGAAGTTATGCCATCTTTCGCAAACCGTCACTCCCTTATATCCTTTAAAATATTGTTTCCCTTTAACTGTCATGTAGCACCTTGCCAACATATTATGCCAGAGAATGAACGCTCTTGTTCTCTGATGGCTTCGGGTGTTTTCAATTGTGGAATGCTTTCCATTTCCAATATATCCCACATCATAATAACGGGGCTTCATCAACAGTGTTATTCGTTCATCTTCTGAGGACGGGAACGCGTCACCTGAGACTGCACCTGATTTAATATGCGTACCGTAGGCCTCTTTGATTATGCCGCTGTCTTTAAATTGCACAACATAATATCCGCGTCTTGATTTATCTTCGGAGCGACCAAGAACAGAGCATTCACCATTATGCTTCGTGGTAAATACAGCACCGGGAAATAACGTGTTATGGTTGTAGTTCTGGTGGTATCTCTTGTTTCGAAAAAGCGTCATTTAATATTTCCTGAGTAAAGAATTGGAGGGAGAAAAAGAATCGGGTCGGGTCCTGTTTTTCCCCTTTAACTTCTGTCAGGCCAGCACTCCGGGTGGAGGTCAGGAATTAAATTTAAGAATCCATTCAAAAAAATAAAATTTAAAATAATACAGACAATGCAATGTGACAGGTATCGTGTCGTTCTGTCAGCAGTAATCTGAGGTTGTCACAAAGCAGGCTCAGCACCCTGCCTTATCATGCACTGGTGCGCTCAGAATGCGCTACAGGCACTGTAAATACGGGTCAGGGCAGGGTGTGCAGAGTCTGTCTGATGGCAGGATTCCGGCATATGCACCACTGTTCATTTATACAGTTAAATGAAATTAGTGCAGATTGTGACCGGAGGTTGCACTGGCGTGATTGTGGGCTGTTTCAGGGCTGAAGTATGGCTTTGCACCGACTGCATTCCCCTGATGGCCTGTAGCGCGTTATATGCTTCTGGTTATGCTGATGTGCTGTGCCGGAATCACCCGATAGGGTGGTAAAATAAAAATAAATATAATCAATTTACAGATTCAAATATCCATGCTACCATCGCCAAATCGCCAACCGGGGTTAAACCCTTATTATGATATATTTATTCTTAATCGGTTTTCTGTACTTACTCTGAACCTCTCAATATTATCCCAATATTAAGCCCTCCGCAGGAGAGCCATACGGCTTGAGTTAACAAAGAATCAGAATAAAAAAATAAGAATCTCCACCAAAATGAAGACCCTTACATGTCAGCATCAGAGAAATATCAGCAATCTACTTTATCAAAGTCTATCCTGAAATCATCTTTCATGGCATCGGCATTATTCATTTGCTTTCCATTTCTTAATAACTGAAGCTCTTTGAGTATTTCCTTCTGAATGTCCGCCTGAGTAAACAGAACTGTTTTTAGCTCATAGGATGTAATGCTTTTGATTATCCATGCAGCACAGACAACGGTGATAATGATTTTTGCCGTATCAAAGCTGATGAAAGCATACCCCTGAAGTATCGAATACCATGACGGGTTGTCAGTTCCAATAAAATAGAGCCAAATCAGTATGGTTATTGTAAGATTGATAGCGAGCGTTAATTTTGAAAGATGTTTTGTCAAAAATGAACTGTTCATTTTTTTGTATTCCTTTTTAGTTTTGTTTTCCAGTGTTGCATCCGGCGCGATATGCCTGAGTAACTTCAATATGCTCGGCTCGTTCCATTCCTCGTAAGTTTTCCGTCTGTTTATTAAATTTCTTTATTTTCTTCTCACAGACGGAATTGCGATGCTGTATTGCGTCCCTGGCTCCGGTTATACATGCGCCATAAATAACATCCGGGTTGGCAATTCTGGAAAAATTTGCGTAAGAATCACATGTAGCAGTCACTCTCATCTGCATCTGTGATTGCGTAATCGCCAGTGACTGATTTGCAAATAACAAACCGGCGATTGATATCAATAAGGGAAGGGTGGTTGAATTTTTCATTCAGCACCTCCCTGTAAAATACAATCAATTCCCATTGCATCAGTACCCCAAAGCTTGATATCCGGTTCACCACCTGATGCACCCTGAGTGCTCATATCCAGAGCAAGGATATAGAAACTGTTTTCATCAACATCAAACTCGTAGTTAACAAGTGGAGCGCCACTGGTCTGATACACCGATTGCTGAATATCCTGAATACGTTTTTGTGAGATGAGCTTGCCGTGATGCAGTAACTTTATGACGCCAGCGTCTTTCATGTAGCTCATGAATCCACTACTGGCACTACCGGTAACGTGTCGCTCAATGCTCCAGCCATCATGACAAACAATATTGTCTGCCATTGCAGTAACCGGAATGGTCATACTGGCGGCAAAGGTAAGGATTGGTATCAATCGTTTCATTCGAATCAGGTCCTAAGAAAATTATCAGGACGCCCGGTAATCTCAGTGAAGGCCGCAAGACATTTCAATCGTTATGCGCAACAGAGAGTACGGGCAACACAGCCAGCACAAGGATGACCATAAAACATCAGATTCAGCCTTTATCTACGTTTGTCAAAGCAAGTTTAAAATGTCACCTCTTTGTGCAAGATAGAAAGGGCACTTTCAGCCTATGTAATCATATTAATGTGACTGCTGCGTTATCCCACTCAACCAATTAATAAAGCAAAAGTTAAATATGAAAGACTGGAATAAAAATATAACGAAAACATCTTAATATGGAAATATCTGTGTCAACGGGATCTTTAGTTATTGAATATCTGGTTCTAAATAGGTTCTACATTCAACGGGAAGGGAAACCAAATATCTATATGTTTTTTATAAATACCATTACGTGGCAAACAACAATCTGCATATTTTTTTAAAGAATCTCCACATGGACAAATATTTTCTGGCGATAATACTCCATCATGTTCTTTCGCCTTAAATCTCCAGGTCGTAATATTGAAAATTTGATGTGGGGATTGTATGTATTTGACAACACTAATTAAAGTTGAATAGTTATAATGATCACCATCATTGGAGAAAAAAACACTACATTTGTTAACGGGATTACTAACTATGTCATAAGTAATTAATTCAAAATCGATCACTTCATCAAAGCAAAGAACTCCATTATAAAGTTTATTTTTAACATGACCACAATCATTAATAAAACTACGGGTTGTATTACATACTGAACATTTCACTTCTTTTATTATTTCACGAGAACTACCGAAGATTTTATATGGGAATAACGCCTGCCAATTACATACCATTCTCGCTAAGAAGTTAACACCATAGAAATTAACCTCAGGCAGAAACTCATTATTTTCTTTAATATGTATTAAATCTATTTCTATCCTTTCAAGTTCTACCCATGCTTCATAAAAATCACCTCTTGTAAGTAAATTAATGACTTGAATATATTTTAAATGGGCTAGTAAAATTGTTTTGTATAAAAACAATCTGTTTGATTCATTATTCAAGCTCAAGGATTGAGCTTTTTTTAACTCAGCATTAAGATAATCAAGAATAGCACTATCTTCTTGAGTAATACACATCCAACGCTTTAACTTTTCGTGAATATTCATAATATCTATATAGATTTTTATTTGATTTTGTTAATTACTTTTAAAACATCGTCTACTTTTCCAGAAACAGTGTATTTCACATGTTTTCCTGATTTATTTTTTTTAATTATAGAGACTTTAACGTCTATATCTCTAGTTCCAAAGTTATCAATTTTTTTCTGAATATAATTTGAAACAAGATTTACTAAAAAAGGTATCATTACTGATGTGGCAAAGAAAGTGCCTAACGCTAACGTTATACTGTTTAATTGCAGGTACGAAACACCATTAGAATCTCCGTACACTTTAACATTAGAATGTGATTGCTTGGTGAACTGGAAAAAATCCAGTGCATTACCTCCAGTAATTTTTGAACTATCAAAAACGATCGCAATCTCATCATCTTGAGGTTCATATGAAGAAATGATTTTTACCTCTTCATCTTCATCACTCATTTCACTCAAAGTAATGGGGTTCATTCTCAACTCCTTGTTTTATATTTTTACATTCAAATTTTACTATACGACTGGTTAATTGCTCCTGTCCAACACACACCAGAGTTCATATGCTTAGCATACAAGGGACCAATGCCAGTAGCGACAGGCTAGTGTGTCAAAAAACCACATGAAGATCAATCTCCTGCGGAAAATTTGGCCGCAATTAGTTTCATTGTCCTTTCCATGCCTTGATAAACTGTCGCATCTGTAATGTTTAACCTTGCGAGTTCCTTAAGTATTCTAGCTTTGTTTCTGATCACTATTTTTTCTACTTTAAACTCTTGCATAGCATCATCAGGGTTTGAAACTAAATCGGGATAAACAGCATTATTCCCAAATAATAAGAATGCACCTGACTGTGATGACATCCTTTCATTATTATTTCTTCCTTTAACGAAAATTAACCTTTCCAAATCTGATGGTATAATTACATCTTTAAAATAAGGTTTTTCATCTTTAATGTAATGTATGAGTTTTTGACAAGCTTCAGTTTTATTGAAAGCCTCCTTGTCCATTTTACAATCCAGCTGATCTTTCAGTGTTTGACTTAGCATTGATATATTTGATATGCAACTTACTGTTTCAGAGTCAAAGAATTTTATACGATCCCTTTTTGTTTTGAAAATAATAACATGTCCATCAACCTCATTTGTATTTTCATTATTACTAATGTCGCAACAAGCGAAATACAGAGCGATTAGTGGATTTGATGTTATATCCAACAAACGAGTTGGTAGTCCGTAGTGTTGCATCCTTACTAACTTGTCTAGCATTGTTTTATCATCAACAAACTCAGTTGGCCTTGCTGTTAGGGCTTCACGGACTAAATTTGATTCACTGTGCAAATGCTTGAAGTTACCTTTTTTGTTTTTCCTGAAAACTGATGGAGCCAACTCGTAAGATACATCAGAATGTCCACGATAAAATATTTCTGCATCTTCTTCATGATCTTGTTCTAAAACACGCGCCATGAAACTTTGAACATTATCTATTATTGGGTAGTTATCAACTTCATCAGGAAGTGCTTCAGTAGGAGGAAGTGGTGTACTTCTTGTCGTTATATTTAGAAGTGCTAATGTTTGATTTAAATCACGTGCTTTTATTCCCCAGTGAGTCCGTTTCAGCCCATATGCACCTAATTCTAAAGCTGTTTGATATAACTCTTTGTTTATCACTACGACATCATCTTGTGAGTGAGTGATTCTGAAATCAAACTCAACATTTTTGTTAACTGTTCGTAGATTTGAAATTACACCAAGTCGCAAAGTAATGTATTCAACATTGTCTCGGGAATAAAGTTCTGACATAAAAAGCGTAGGTAATTTCTCAATATAAGATAATGCTTTATCATTCAAAGGCGTTAACTTCAACCGGATGTCATCAGAGGTGCCTTCTAACATACGTGATATAGGAAAATCACAACTCCCACTAACCCGTTCATACATGGGCCAATGTTCAAAATAGTCAGGTTCTCCGCCCATAATTAGATTAAACATTAAAACTAAATCCTTATATTTTACTTAATGAATTATTTACAATCCAATCAATTGCGCCAGAGGTGCGAATCCAAGGCTTTATATTATGATTCACATAATAAATGGCTTCATCCATTCCACCTAACGTGATATATCCACTGTTAGACTTGATCTGTAATCTGCACTTCGATAACAAGCCGGGGATGTGTCTATTAGAATCAATCGCAGCTTTAGCGATATCATCGGCATCCGGGGATGACTGTCGGTAGGCGAGTAGGGCGCGTGTATACTGAAAAAACGAACGCATATCCCCAGGATAATCGTCCAGTAGCAAGGCCAGATCATCCACCATTTCAAGCTCAAGGTAATAGTTCGCTAATAAATGACGAATCCCCTGGTTATCGTTCGGGTTGAGCTTCAGCATTTCGCGGCTATGAGCCATAGCCGGATAAAAATTACCAGACTCCCATAAGGCCTCAGCCAAAGCTGCTTTTGCTCTCATATATGGACGTGTTTCGACAAATCCCCAGAAACGTCCTGCGAACTCCTGAAAATCCTCGCCAAGTGCAATGCTGGCTGCGTACAAAGCAGTCTCCAGCTTCCCGATTTTTGACTCAGGAGGTTCTTGAGATATCTCGCAGTAGAATGAGTATGCGTCAGCACAGAGCGGGGATTTCTTGATAGCTTTTCTGATGAGTTTCAGCACAACTTCCAGGTCATCATTTTCCCAGGCATCGAACATGAACTCCTGAGCCGCAACCAGATCTAGATGTAATTGCTCAGAGCTGACAGCAGTTTTATACAAATCAACGCGCTTTGTAGTCGGGAATTTAATCATCTCAAGTATCCTTTTGGGGACTCACTGTTCCGGTACTTTGCAGCACTGATGGTCGATTCTATCGCTTTGAACTTGCCACAAACAAGCTCGGGTCTGCCAGAACGGGATTGATAGCCCGGAGCTGTTCCTGGATGCGCACCTGAGCCTTACGGCTGGGCGATTTTTTGCTTCGTTCCCGTTTGCCTTCGCTTTCCCGCTCATCCTGTTTTACCTGAGCCAGTCGGAGTACAGTCCCGAGACGTTTGTTATCAACAATCTGCCCCTGGTCGACACAGGCCAGCTTATCAAATGCCTGGCACTTAAGGCTCCGGTGCCCATAGAGGAAGGCGAGGGTGCCATCGGGATAATCCAGTACTTTAATTTTTTCACCGGCAAGACGGCTATTTTCTTCTGTGGTGTCCATGAGATAAAGGATCTTATCGTACTGGAAGGTCAGTGATTTCGACACGGTACGAACATCATGCCAGGCAAAGATGTCTCTTAATTCATCGGGGCTTTCCTGCACCGGACGATGCAAATCTTTGGGGAACTTAGCCGGTCGTGAAAACCGGCTGTTAAAGTCAGCGATGAAAGTGGCAAGCCAGGCATTTGCGGCCTCAATGCCGGTTATACCTTCCAGACGCATTTCTTTGATCAGCCGATCCTGAAGTGTCTGATTCGCACGTTCCACGCGGCCTTTAGCTTCAGAGCTGTTGGCACAAATAAGCTCGATTGCCAGGTCATAAAGCACACGTCCGAACTGGGTAACGGTGGTATTGCGTTTCTCCGGACCACTGACGCGAAATATTGCGTGTTTGTCACTGTACAGCGATACCGGCTTCCCATGCTGCTCGATGTATTCCCGGGTTGCCAGCATGTAGTCAAAGGCTGTTTCTGACTCGCTGAACCGCAAATGCATCAGACGCCCGGTGGCATCATCGATAAAGACCAGCAGGCAGCATTTTGGCGCACGGCCTTCAAACCAGTCATGGTGGGAGCCGTCGATCTGGATAAGTTCACCCAGACAATCACGCCGATGTCGGGGTTGATAAACCCGTGACTTACGGCGAGCATGCGGGACCCAGAGTCCGTCAGACGTCATCCAGTTGCGGACGGTCTCGATTGAAAGCCGGATATTATGGCGCTCTCTGAGTTTTTCTGCGGCCAGTGTGGGCCCAAAGTCACTGTAGTTTTCACGTATCAGCGTGAGTACTCGTAGTTTGAGAGATTCGGTCAACCGGCGGTTGCTGGGCTGGCCGCGTTTGCGGCTGACAAGTCCTTCAGCACCAGAAACTCGGTAACGATTGATAAGTCGTTGCGCCTGACGTTCTGAAATGCCAAGCTGTGATGCTGCATCACGACGGCGTAGACGCTTTTCACAAACTGCCTGTATCACCGGTAGGCGGTGGATCTCTTTATCTGACATGGTCACCAACATGCGTTGAGCCCCTTAGAATTGCATTCAGTTTAGCTTACTCTAAGGTGACGTTTCTATCTGGATAAAAAGTGACATTACTAAATGGTTCTAACAATCTAATGTCAAGGCTCAATTGAAATGTCCGTTATCCAGCTCAATTAAAATGACCACTTTGATCTCTCATTCTCTTTACTGATAGACTTTCCTCCGACTGAAACAACAGGATGATTGAGCCCATGCTTCGATACGAGTTAACGCCGAACAATGCAGGTTTTATACTGTGGGGAGATTCAGAAGCCCTGAATGAATTACATGAACTCATTCATTACATCGTGGATGAAAGCCCACTGATTAAAGTTAAAGACGGATTTATGTTATCCCTTGCCTATGATATTCGTAAAGCACGGGAAGGTAATCGTCGTGTTGAGCAACATCAGTATGATCAACATGATACATATAAGCTTTATGGTGTTGAGCTTTTATGGCCTCTGGTCCTGGTACAGTCCTCAATACTCAGAAACTCAATGGGTTATATTCAGACAGACAAAAACCAGCTGTCTGTCATGTATGCCTTTGAATACCTGATAGAATCAGCATTAACAGAGTCTGAGAGAACAACGTCGAATGATATTATGCTAACAGTAAAATATGCATCAGACTCTGATTTTAATTTCATTGAGGATAATATTGACAGCAGGTGCTGCTATTTTATCAGCCTATCTCCGGAGCAAAGAAAAAAGCAGTTAATCAGTATTGTTCGTTCTTTTCATTCATTATGGGGTAAGTATGCCCGTGAAAAGCAGGACATAAAGATGCTGAACGAAATGAATAATACATCATGGGTCTGGCCGGACAATATCAACTGGTGAGCAACCACTGTCCGGCCAGTGAGTACCATCAGCGGGCTCTTTTACCAAAAATGTCCTCTGAACGTGACTGAAGCTGTTTGAGTGCTTCGAGCATGTCATCATTATCCAGTGAGCGCTGGGATTTCTTCCCTTCCTGCTTTGGCCGTCGTCGGGAAGGGCCATCTCCAGCGGGAATTGACTGAGAGCGCGTGTTATCCCGCTTGCTCTGCACCAGACTGATAAACTCCAGGGTTCGGCCAAGACGCTTGTTATCGACAATCGCGCCCTGGTCGATTTCTGACAGTCGGTCGTAGGTAGAGTAGGGAAGTAGCGTACCGTTCAGGCGCAGCTCTTTTCTGCCATCAGGATAGTGATACACATCGATATATTTACCTATTGCACGGCGACTCAGTTCGCTGTCTTCAATCAGGTACAACATTTTATCATATTGTATCGTCAACGATTTTGAGACTTTACGTTTTTCACGAACAGTGAAAATAAGCCCCAGGTCCTCATCATGTTCTACAGCACGGTGTACGTCAAAATCATGTCGCGGTACTTTGCCAAAACGGCGGTTATAGTCAGCCATATAGGCCTCAGCGAAGTCATTTGCAGCCTCCATTGAACAAATGCCCTGTAACCGCAGCTCTTTGACCAGACGATCCTGTAAAGTGAGGTGAGCTCGTTCTACACGCCCTTTGGCGGGACTGGTTTCTGCACAGATAGTCTGGATGTTCAGTTCATGCATGGCTCGCCCAAACTGAGTATGCCCGTCTCCGCCTGTGGCGTGTTTATTGTTAACACGAAAAACACCGGCTTTATCGCTGTACAGTGCCAGCGGTTTACCATGCTTATCGATATAGCGCCGCGTGGCTTCGAAGTAAGAAAACGTGGACTCCGATTTAACAAACAACAGTTCCATCAGTTTGCTGGTTGCATCATCAACATAGACCAGCGCGGTGCAGGCCGGGCCACGGCCTTCAAACCAGTCGTGATCACAGCCATCTATTTGTATCAGCTCACCAGTACACGGACGCCGGTACCGTGGTTGAGGGATCCTTGCGGCACGTTGTTTACGGGGAACCCATAAGCCAGCCCGCACCATGATGCGCCGGACAGTTTCTTTGCCAAGAAACAGTCCGTGGAGTTCTTCGAGCTTTTCACGCGCCAGAGTCGGACCGAAATCAGCATAACGCGTCTTGATCAGTTCCAGAGCCTGATCTGCGAGCCCGGGTGGCAACTGGCGGTTACCACGCATGCCACATCGTCTGCTGGCCATACCAAGCGGTCCGCCTTCACGGTAACGGGCAAGAAGTCTGCGGCATTGCCTGTCGCTGATACCGAGGTGCTCGGCCGCACGGCGCGTTGTGATGCGACGTTCAATGACGTCCTGTATAATCTTGATCCGGTTGATCTCTTTCAAAGTAAACACTCCTGAGCTTTCTGCGCTCATGATATGCCTCCCGGTAGTTTAAACGGACCAGTGAAGCTTACCATAGCGCGGACATCTGAATTGAGCCACAGGCGGACATTACTATTGAGCCATTACAATCTAAGTGCGCATAATGAACCTTATGTTGAATTATGGTTAAGTAGTCGATTTTATGGTTGGAAGTGCCTGTTTGCAGTAAAATGCAGTTCATTACCTTTAACCACTGGAACTAGACATGGCTAATGAAGATCTCCCCTCTGGGTGCAAACGCTGTAAAGGATGCAATCAGGTTAAACCCTTCGAAGAATTCGGTAAGGAACTTAAGGGTAAGTTTGGCCTTAAAAGTAAATGCAAGTTGTGCATTAGCGATAAAAACAGAAATTATGCTGCCGGTTCCGGTGCAGGTGTAAAACTCCAAAACAATAAAAAATACCAGACCGAGCATAAGAGTGAACTGGCAGAAAAGATGAGAGTAAGACGGGCAAAGAAAAAATTTGGAGATAACTATGAAGCATATCTAGCATCTTTAGAAAGGATTAAAAACCTCTGATAATTACATAACAACCTTAGTCAATAAGACACAAAGATTATGTATTGTTGCTTTTATTTCAAAGCATCAACTTTATTGAAAAGTTACGCTATACACTGTGCAATTTATTATGCTGATTTAATTTGGTGATTATATGAGTTGTCATGACAGAGACATCAATAAGATCCTTCAATCATTCACTCACTTAATGGTTGAAGCAAAAAAAAGCATCTTTCATTCAAAATCAATGAAGGTTCAAGGTCTTCAGTTAGTAGATGAGTTATACATCCGTGCCCGGACGGGAAAAATGTCATACCTCGGTTCGTCGGTACTGGTAGTCGCAACCATTTCAGTGAAGACCCCAGGCAAAGGATTTTTCAGACAGTTACTCTCGAAATTAAAAGAAGCAGCTGAGACAAATAACTACATCTTAAAGGTTGAGAATGTCATCAGCACCGAACTTAGGGAGTTTCTTATCAGAGAGGGTTTTTCATTTCCTGGTGAACGGTGGATGTGCGGTTCCGGCTACTGGGCTCCATCATCACTTAGGCTTAATGACCAATTAAGCACCCTCCCCGTCTAATATGAGGCCGTAAATGTTCATAACCCCTGAAGTTGCTTATGTCTGCGAGCTGTTACATAAATATGATGTACTTCCACTCGAATGTGATGGTCATACTATGGTTGTAAGTTGCCTGCTAGATAGATTCTGTATACCGCACCAGCGCATCGTTGGAGAAGTAACGTTGGCTGGAACTGGCCAGATAATTCGACCTCATCTGTGGATAGAGTATGACGAATACATAATAGATTACCGCCTCCGCATGTGGGCAAGGAAAACCGAAGATAATGTTAGTCTAGTGCCTCATGGCATCTTTATCGAAGATAAAAGTCAGGCAATTTACACTGCTCAAAGAATTGCAAATAAAGCCATGATATCAGACTCGATAATTGATTTTATGACAGATGGGTTATGGACTAAGATTCTCCTAGAAATCCCTGGTAAAAAAAGAATTACATAAAGCAGGAGGATTAAGTTTGTTCATAAAGTTTTTCTTCACTGACACTCAAAGCAAAGATGTCTTTTTCCAAGCACCAATCTTAGAAAATATTTGCTTTTCTACTGACTCAAGTTGGTTCATTAAAAGATGATAGTTGAATCGCCACGGATAATCTAGACACTTCCGAGCCGTTGATAATACTGGTTTTCATATTCTGTCGGTGAAATCTGATCGCTAGAACCATGCCGACGCTTACTGTTATAAAACATTTCGATGTAATCAAAAATATCGCTGCGGGCTTCTTCCCGCGTTCCGTAGATCTTTTTCTTTATCCGTTCGCGTTTCAACAATTGGAAAAAGCTTTCTGCAACCGCATTATCATGGCAGTTACCGCGACGGCTCATGCTGCCCTCCAGGCCGTGTGATTTCAGGAACGACTGCCACTCATGGCTTGTGTACTGACTGCCCTGATCCGAATGAACCAGCACCTGTTTTTGGGGATTACGCCGCCATACAGCCATCAGCAGTGCGTTCAGGACAATGTCCTTTGCCATCCGGGATTGCATGGACCAGCCGATAATTTTGCGTGAGAACAGATCAACAACCACGGCAAGATACAGCCAGCCTTCGTGGGTTCTGAGTAGAGTAAGAGGCAGGGCGTAGTCGGACTATTTCCCTGCCTCTCCTCCCCGAACCGGACGTGCACCTTTCAGCGCATCCGGCTCTCCATTTAAATGCTGGCGAACGCCATTGCCACTTCTGTAAAGCGCGATGTATACGTGTTTCTGGTCTCCGTCCTCAGATAGGGATTACCTTCGGGTAGCCGCCAGCGGAACAGCTTCTTGCCTTGCCCCACCAACCGGTACAGTATTTCGCCGCTGAGCTTGCCGTGATTGGTTTTACCAAATAAAACCCACGTTTTGCTCTGACCCGGTTTCGGTGATTTACACCACCACCTCATCAGGGAAGCGATACCTGTACGGTATTTGCGGGCCAGCCAGTGAGCCAGCTTCCAGAACACGACACGGTCGATATAACTGAAGACTTTGGCCTTAAAATCAACGAACTGATAGAACATGGCCCAGCCTTTCAGTTTTCGGTTGAGTTGTTCAGCCATATCGACTTTGCTTTCACTGTAGTTGCCTGATAACAGTGCTGTCAGCGATGCGGCGAAGTTTCTGGCTTTCTCCTGCGGGATCGTTGAGACCACTCGCATCTCGCCATAACGACTGCGTTTGCGAATGATCCTGTGCCCCAGAAAGATAAAGCCGTCATTAACATGGGTGATTTTAGTCTTATCCATGTTCAGCCTGAGTTTCAGACTGCCTTCGAGCACACCCCGACACTCCTCCCTGATGGCTTCCGCCTGTGCTTTGGTGCCTTTGACGATGAGGACAAAATCATCGGCATAGCGGCAGTACGCCACCGCGGGTTTCCACTGCCAGTTTTCTCTGACCGCCGTACTTCGGCCCCGTTGGATACTGTTATTCCAGTACCACCGATCTTTTCTGGCTTTCCCGCTCAGGTAGCGCTCATGCAGGTATTGATCGAACTCATTCAGCATGATGTTCGATAATAGCGGCGATATAACACCGCCCTGTGGTACACCTTCACTGGCCGCCCGAAAGAGACCGACATCGATATGTCCCGCCTTGATGGTTTTCCACAGCAGAGTCATGAAACGTGCGTCACTGATCCTGCGGCGTACAGCCTTCATCAGCAGTCGATGATGTACGGTGTCGAAGTAACTGGACAGGTCGCCTTCAATCACCCAGCGTCCCCGGGTTTCACCACAGTCTGTGAGCTGTAATTTCACCGTGCGGATCGCGTGGTGGACACTGCGCTCAGGCCGGAAGCCATATGAGAGCGTATGAAAATCACTCTCCCATATCGGCTCCATCGCCATCAGCATGGCCCGCTGAACAATACGATCCCGCAACGCGGGGATACCCAGTGGTCGCAGTTTGCCGTTGCTTTTAGGGATGTAAACCCGTCTGGCGGGCAAGGGCTGGTAGTGGCCTGAGAGTAATTCATCCCTGAGGATTTGCAGCTCAACAGCCAGTCTGGCCTGTAGCATTGTTTTGTTCACGCCATCAACGCCGGGGGTATGGGCCCCCTTTGATGAAAGCGTGATCCGCGCCGCTTCAGCCAGCCATTCTGGTTGTGTTATCAGACGCAGCAGCCGTTGAATCCGTAGGGACGGATCGGTGGCTGCCCATGTGGCAAGCTTGCGTTGCATTTCGCTGATTATCAAAGGTCTTCACCTCGTTAGGTCAGTTAATTCACGTCGCAAACACATTCAAACTGCTTCCCTTCGCCATGTAATGGGCTTTCCCCATCGCGGACTACTACGGAAGCTCCGCCAGCCAGCGCGTCATCGGAGCCATGCCCCCTTAACATCCGTCGCTGACCTTCCCCGGTTTACCTGCCTGGACTCAGGCATACTGAGGAGGCTGCCCGTCGCACTCTTTATCCTTGCTTGCCGCAAGTTGGCAGAAGTCAGCAACGCAAGCGTGATAGACGCTGCTGCCCCGGTGTTTCGCATACATGTCAAAACACCTTCGACCGGCAGTGCTTACGTATCACTGCCAGTTCCTCCTGCACGGCCTGTCAGATCACGTAGGCCGTGGTGACGTTTTCAACCCACAGAGGCGGATTAACGGGTTCATGTTCTTCAGCCTTTCAGTACTTAACCTTGAGGATCATCTCGGCTTAGTGATCTCGCCTCAATCCCCGTTGTCAGCGGGTTACATCACCCTGCGGGCATGCCGCAGGTCACTGCCGCTCAGGTTCTCCACCGTCACACCCGGTGGGATTGTTGGGTTTCTCATCGTGAGTTACCGGTTCAATATTCCAGACAGACTCGCGGTTCATTTAAGCATCCATGCCCGCCCTGAACTCCGGGCACACTGTAGGTTATATCCGTTACCCAACGCTCATTCGGAGCATCCGGATTGAACTGTCGCTGGAGCCTGTTGGGCGACACGATACTGGCCTCGCCTTTACGTGCCCGCGGGCTCCGGTATCCGACCTGAGCCTTTATCCCGACACGTTTCATCAGTCGCCAGACTCTGTTCACTCCGCACTGTTGCCCGCTGTCCTGCAGATCCAGATGGATTTTACGATAACCATAGACGCATCCCGATTCCAGCCAGAACTGTTTAATCTGTCCTGTCAGTCTCAGGTCTGCCTGATGGCGTTGTGAATGCGGCTGCTGAAGCCAGGCGTAAAAACCACTGGGATGAACATCCAGCACCCGACAGAGCAGGCGAACAGGCCAGCAACAGGTGTTGTCACGGATAAAGGCGTACCTCAGTCGGACAGCTTTGCGAAGTACGCCGCTGTAGATTCAATCTGTCAATGCAACACCCCTTTCAATTATCTCTTTCGGTGTTTTGAACTTCAGTGTCTTTCTCGGTCTGTTGTTTAGCTGAGCAGCAACCAGATCTAGTTCATGTTGAGTATATTGGGCAAGACATGTCTTTTTAGGAAAGTACTGCCGAATTAGCCCATTTGTGTTCTCATTTGTTCCCCGCTGCCAAGGACTCTGAGGATCGCAGAAGTAAACTTTAACGCCGGTGCTGACAGTAAATTCTAGATGTCTGGCCAGTTCCATTCCTCTGTCCCATGTCAGTGATTTTCTGAGTTCTGACGGTAAACTCAGGAATTTGTCGGTAAGAGCCTGATTTACTGAGACAGAATCTTTGCCCCTGAGTCTAAGGATGATCGTATAACGTGATTTTCGGTCTACAAGTGTGGCTATATGAGAGTTTTTTGTACCTGAGACTAAATCGCCCTCCCAATGCCCCAGAGAGCGTCTGTTATCGATATTTCGGGAACGTTCGTGAATTGGTGTTCCGTTCACTATGTTAATCGTACCTCTTTCGCCTTTGCGGGTATGACGCCTGCCATGGCGAAGGCTATGCGACCGTCGCAGATGCTGTATATTCAGGTGGTGTAGCGCTTCACGGCTACGAAAGTACAGCGTTTTATAAATTGTCTCAGGTGATATTCGCAGCGTTTTTTGACGTGGTTTTGTTCGCCTTAACCATCCTGATATTTGCTCTGGAGACCATTTCATCTCCAGCTTTTCCAGAACAAGCTTTCGCAATGGTAAATTTTGATCCAGTAAGCACGGTTTTGGCCTTTTCGCCATTCTGTTGGCTCGGTTATTAGCATCAACAGCTTTGTAATAGCGTCTGCCCCGATTACGCTGAACTTCACGTGAGATCGTCGAAGGACTGCGATTCAGCGCAGTAGCTATCGCACGAATGCTCATTTTGGCTGACAAACCAGCTCGTATCTCCTCGCGCTCAGACAGTGTCAGGTGAGCTACAGCCCGCTTACGCTCATGGGGTTTTATGCCGCCAGTATCCCTTAACATAGTGAAGATCGTTCCGGGTTTTGAACCCAGGATATTCGCTATTTCACTGAAGCCTGTTCCGTTCTTCCATAGTTCAAAAACAGAGGCTTTTTCCTCTGCTGTAAATGTTCGTCTCATTCAAAAAACCTCCGCAACCCCATGTTTTCACATAACTGTTGCGTTGACCAATTGAATCTACAGCGGCTTTTTTTAATATGTCCCGTTCGTCGGTAACCCGTTTCAGCTCTTTCTGGAGACGGCGGATCTCGGCCTGAACATCTGACTGTTCTTTATTAGTGGAAGAATCCGGACCGTACTTCTTTATCCAGGCGTAAAGGCTGTGGGTGGTGATATCGAGACGTGTTGCAACGCTGGCAACAGAATAACCGCGATCAACAACCTGTTTGACTGCTTCAATTTTAAACTCTTCGGGATAACGCTTACTGCTCATGGGCACCTCTCTTTAAGCCATCTTAAATGACTCTGAGGTGTCTGTTAAACCCGTGGCGATTCAAGTCAGGAGTCTCAGCTCCAATGTTCCCTTCCCACTTTAGAATCAATTCACTTACCTTCCCTTTTAATGTTGCAAGGAGAACAAGCTGTTTCTTCGCGAATACAATCTCTTCCTGATGTATGTTTTTCTTTGCCATTGTAGTGTAGGTTCCATATCCATGTTGATTTATGTTAAGGATTACATTTTATTAACAATATTTTTATTGATTGTAAACACAAATCTCAATGGAATAGCATGAATTAAAGTCATCACGACCATTTTACCTAGTAGTATCAGCATGATAGTAAGTGAAATCAGATTATAAAAAGCAGATAGTCATATCGAACAAAAAGATAATTGAAATAAAACAAAAAACCATCACTGTTAAGTGATGGTTAATGATTTCAATATGGAATTATTTAGTAATCAAACAAAATAACCAGGATTATTAATCAGATCACTTTGTTGAGTACTATGTGCCATTTCAACAAATTCAGACACGCTTGTAATTTCATTGAGTGTGGTGATTGCGAATAATCGAAAAGAAAACTCTTTATTACCTTTTCTTGGGTAGATGTTCAGGAAAAAATTCAACTTTTGACCAACCGGACACATACTTGAAACCGCAGCATAAGATTGTGTCTGTCTGAGGTACTGAGTGAGGAATTGAGCAAGATCAACACCCTCATCAGACGTTAACGACCTGGATGTCTGAACCTTTAATAACCTTACAAGGTTATCTATGGCGGTCTGAATAGGAAGAAGTTCTATCTGAGGAACCTTCAAAAAATCAGCTATGATAATACCAAGTAACTGGCTCTGATCGTTCATGAAATTATGGATATAAAGAAAGTGTGAGTCACCGAATCTTTCAGCAGAATCATACTTAAAATTCCATTCATTCAATACTGCACTGTACTTCATTTTATTCATGGTTAGCTCCTCTTTATATAAAAAAAGATTAACGCAACATTCATCGGTGACGAAATTCTAAGACCCGTTAATTTCGCCCCCTATTGGGGTCATAAAAAATTGTCACGCTACGGCCTGTCTGGCAGAATCCCCTGAAACCGATTTGCGATAAGTAACCCTGATGAAAAACCTCATTAATGATGTTGCGACTGAAGCACGGGCATTACTGAACGGTATCCTCGCTGACTGTGATACCGATGACACAACGGGCACATGCCTATTTGCCAGTCTGCTATTAGCTCGTCTGGCACATAGCAAAGGGTTATCAGCTGTGATTAGAGGTGGCGATGGGAAATCTGACGGCGGGTTATTCACTATGTATGGCGGGTTCGGTCATTACTGGTGTGAGATCTCCAACAACGATGAATTCCATATTGTTGATATATCGGCAGATCAATTTGGCTTCGAAGGAGTTATCGTTAAGAACATCAAAGAGGTAGAAGGCTGGCCACGTTACATCCCTGGAAACCAGGATGTCGTAAATGCTGGAGTTGAGGAGCTCTTCAACCACGGATACTAAATGGTCGAGTCTAAGTGCGATTTATACACCTCAAAACGCCCCCATTCTCGATTCAAGAATTATTGATTTACAAGTAATATCAGAAATATTTAGTTCACTCTAAGGCAAGTGAATGAAGAAGAAATTACCGTCATGGTCACCAGCTGAAGATCTGAAGCTTATAAAAGGGCTTAAGGATGGTTACTCATTTGCAGCGCTTACGTCCATTCTTGGATACAATGAAAGGATAATCCAGTTAAGATGTATCGAGTTGGATTTATACCTTCTCATAAGAGAAAATCTCTCCGAGCCTAACGAAATTACCCTCAAGCCTAACTCTTCAATCAGAGTGTGATGTAGCCCCCTGAAACACCGGACAGTAGCTGTATCTCCAGATAAGAGATAGGCTTGAATATATGTCTAACACTAACGCCAATTTTGAGATGACCGGGATCCTGTTAGGGCAAGAAGTCCGTAAACGTAAAACTCCTCAGGAGAAGATCGCCATTATCCAGCAGACGATGGAGCCGGGTATGAATGTCTCCCATGTCGCCCGCCTGCATGGTATCCAGCCCAGCCTGCTGTTTAAGTGGAAGAAGCAATATCAGGAAGGCAGCCTCACCGCCGTTGCGGCTGGAGAGGAAGTCGTTCCTGCTTCTGAGCTTACTGCTGCTCTGAAGCAGGTCCGGGAGCTTCAGCGCCTTCTGGGCAAGAAAACGATGGAAGTTGAGATCCTGAAAGAAGCCGTGGAGTACGGTCAGTCGCGAAAATGGATAGCGCACGCGCCCTTGTTGCCAAAGGACGGGGAATAGCCATGGTCAGCCGGACCATGGGCGTGTCGCGTGCGCAACTGTCACTGCGGATTAACCGTTCTGCCGACTGGCAGGACAGGCGCTGTAACCGGCGTAATGAAGAAGCAGACGCAGAAATACTG
Source organism: Citrobacter freundii complex sp. CFNIH9 (assembly GCF_002903305.1). Classification (NCBI taxonomy): domain Bacteria; kingdom Pseudomonadati; phylum Pseudomonadota; class Gammaproteobacteria; order Enterobacterales; family Enterobacteriaceae; genus Citrobacter; species Citrobacter freundii complex sp. CFNIH9. The sequence goes on from NZ_CP026241.1 coordinate 135,522, forward strand.
TCGGCTATCCTCAACATTATCAGCGATATGCCGAGTTATGGTTATCGACGCGTGTGGGGCATCCTGCGCAAGCAACGTCGCACAGAGGGACAGCCACCTGTGAATGCCAAACGGCTTTACAGGATAATGAGCGAGCATAACCTGTTGTTGTTGCATCACAAACCAGAGCGACCGAAGCGTGAACATAAGGGCAAGATAGCGGTGGCAGAAAGCGATATGCGCTGGTGTTCAGATGGCTTCGAGTTCGGCTGCGACAACGGCGAAAAACTGCGGGTAACGTTCGCGCTGGACTGCTGCGACCGTGAGGCCATAGACTGGGCAGCAAGCACGGGAGGCTATGACAGTTCGACCGTGCAGGATGTGATGCTGAGGTCGGTGGAAAAGCGCTTCGGCGACAGGTTGCCCGACACAGCGGTGCAGTGGCTGACGGATAACGGTTCAGCGTATACCGCGTATGAAACGCGGAGGTTCGCGAGAGAGCTGAATCTGGAGCCCTGCACAACAGCGGTGAGCAGCCCGCAGAGTAATGGCATGGCCGAACGGTTCGTGAAAACGATGAAAGAAGACTATATCGCGTTCATGCCAAAACCGGATGTGAGAACAGCACTGCGAAACCTTGCAGTAGCGTTCACGCATTACAATGAAAACCACCCGCACAGCGCGCTGGGATATCACTCCCCGAGGGAATACCGGCGGCAGCGGACATCGTTAACTTAAGATACAAAAGCTGTTCGGAGATGGAGGGTCAAGATCACTCTTCAATCAGAGTGCCACCGGCTGAACCAGCTTCAGGTATAACTCTTAAAACCCTGCTAGATAATGGATGGGTAGCACACTGCATAAATGGTGAAAATGTTCTGTACTCTCCAGAATGGTGGCGAACAAGAAACACAAGCCTGTTAGTACCCGAAGATGAGGATACTGATCAGCTACATAAGAAAACATCTTCACACCTCATTACCGGTAAACCGTGGACTCCTGACGATACTCGGGTCTTACTTAAGGCGATACAACATGGTATCAGTAAAACGGCACTTGCCGAGCTTACCTTAAGAAGCCATCAATCCACTCTTCAGCAACTTATAGAGCTTGGAATGATTACCGTGGGCGCTGAAGACGATTCATCTAGTACGGTTATATGGTTAAATAAAAAAATAAGTTCTGCGAAATTATCAAAAAAACGTTTTCTTGATGTCCTGCCACTAATCGAATTCGGCTGGCACATTGATGGATTCGACCTTACCGCCCCAGATTGGTGGAGCAAGCATATAGTGCTTAATGAAATTATCTATGAAACCGTACCAGATAAAACCATTTCAAATTACCCGGCCAGAACTGACATTGATTGTGATAGTGAAAAACCACAACAAATTAAGGAAAGATCAGTGCCTGAACGGAACCAAAGAGAACCACAAAAACCAGCCAAATGGGTATGTGGAAACTATAAGTTTTTAATTACACTTCTATCTGAGCATCGTTCAATAGAAGTGATTGCCAAGAAAATGAATAGGACAGATGGCGCGATTAGGTCACGTCTACAGCATATCGGTATAACGCGTTACGAGAAACCAACAAAACCTGGTGAAAAAGGAAGTGTCATTAAAGCTACATCAATTTCTACAGATATCTTCAGAAACCAGCCATTTTTTGTGAAGAGATTACTCATAGATGCCGGATGGTCTGAAAAAAACAATGAATTGCATTGCCCGGTCTGGTGGAGCAATTATCCACACAACGTTTAACGGGCTTAGTCACGAACTCTACCCTGGAGAACTATATGTTTGATTATTTTAACAGACCATTTGACACTTTCGACTGGGCGCTGATTATAGGATGCGGAATCCTTTTTGTCGGGCACTTTATCTGGAAAATCTTCTTCAGCGATGAAGGCCGTAGGAAAATTGATAATGAAGCGCCGCCTCCAATCATGACTCAGAAAGTAGATGATGAAACGGATGGTAAATAAGCACACAAAAATAAAACGCCCTTAAGTTATATATAGTACCTTGAACTATGTATATTGTGTATTAAGGCAGAGAAATCTGCCTTTTTATTTGACAATAAACTCTTTAGAATTATAGTGTATTGTATGTTTAACGTGTATAAAGGAATGAACCTTGTCATCGGTTAAAGTCAAAGCAACTATCGTAGAAGATAATACTGGCATTAAAAGTCAGCTCCCCATCTTGATCACCGAACAAGGTGAAGTTGGTTCAGTTACCGATTACTTGCTAAAGATGGAAGCTGATGGTGCTAGTAATGCTTTAATGAATGGTTTTATACAAGCCACTTCTTTGCTCTTGGATTACATGGAAGCCAACAAAGGATTATTTGAAGATCCTAAAATGCTATTCCAAACCTTTGCTAAGCGTCTTTACACAGGCACCATCGGTGAAGATGGTTTAGATCCCTCTGGCTTGTACTGGGTGCCAAGCTCAACTGATAACGTCAATAAACATATTCATCGATTAACGGCATTTACTGATTGGCTGGCTAACAAGCATGGCGCAGAGCCAATGAACCCTTTGCGAGATGCCACACCTCATGAGCAACGCCTTAATTACGCTGCTTGGTATCGAAAAAACCAAAATGACTTCCTTGGACATATTGAAGATAAAACCGTTAACAAAACCATCCGTAAAGCTCGCACAATGAAAGGACGTACTCCATTGACGAAAGCCGAAGACGATGCTTTAGCATTCCCAGATAAGCATTGGGAATCATTCTATAAAGATGGTATTGGCGGAGCAAAAGATCCACGAGTTGCGTTGAGAGATAAGCTTATGCTGCTCTTGATGCACGGTGGCGGTTTGCGTGAAAGCGAAGCTATTATGCTGTGGGTGACTGATGTACTTGAAGATCCGTATGACCCTGAAAAAGCGATAGTTCGAATTTACAACGAAGTCGATGGTAAAGCACCCGAAGGTTGGCGTAGTCGCTCAGGGACAAAAACCAGAGAAGCCTATTTACAAGAAAAATACGCTCGTATACCACGCAAACGAATGAAAGGCACGGCATACGTTGGCTGGAAAACAAGAGTTGTAGACCATCGAGATAACTACATACAAGTTCAGTGGTTTCCAACGGATTATGGCAAGGTTTTTATGTCACTGTGGAAGAGATACCAAAAATATCGAGCCAGTATTGACTGCCATCACACCTATGCGTTCATTTCATTCCATCACAGCGCCCTTGGAAACCCATACACTTTGAATGCGTTTCACCAAAGCTATGCGGCGGGATTAAGGCGCATTGGCTTAGAGCCAAACAAATCGGAAGGGTTCGACCCGCACGGTCATCGTCATAGTTATGGCAGACGCTTAGAGCGTTCAGGACTTAACCCGTTGGTGATACGACGATGTATGCACCATAAATCACTGGAGTCTCAAGTTCCCTACACAGGTAAAGGGCAGCAGGAAATTTCCGATGAACTCAACAAGGCCACGCTACAACTGGCAAATCCTGAGTCCAAAGTAAAATCGCTAGATTGGAAAGAGTTGGTCGAGCACGGTTTTGACGATATTGACCCGCAAGGCTATTTCACAGGCAAGCATCCGAAATTACGAGGTAAATAATGGCAAAAAAAGTCAAGAAACATGACGGGCGTACATCGGACTTAACGTTTAAATGGATGCTCACCACCCTTGGCCCTGAGTGGGAGCAATGGCAGGAATTAGCCGCTGAGTGGATGGCGACACAGCATGTGGGGGTTGACCACAAGCTTTCCGCGTTGAGCCGTTTTTTTGAGTCCTACCTGTTGGAGTGCGCTCCCTATGCAACTGATATTGGTCTGTTTTTCAAGGGCTACAATGGCCATATCTGCTCCACTGAAGAGCTAGAAGCTACTGTGAGAAAAACTATTAACGACCCCGTCAAAGTATCAAAATCTATCAACCACCTCGGTGACTTCATTAATTACGTCATTGAGCATCATCTATCTGAAGAAGATGATAGCGGCAACTTAATGCCACTGGTTCGCAATCCGCTGAGCAAAATTAAGAGGCAACAATCACACACTGAAACCGTGCGTAACCCACTTCCGTATCGTTACATCCAAGACCTGCGCCAAATTCTGTGTCCATTGCCAGATAAAGCGGAACTGACGGTGATTGAGCAAAACCTACCACAAGGCGAGTCGTTACTGCCTAGCTATCACTACCGACATTTCAAGCATTGGACATGGGCACAAGAGCAGGCAGGGCAAAGGAAATCAGGTGGCGATTGGTTTGAAGTTGAGCCTGACTTGATTGACAAATCTGACCCCGATTGTGTGTGGCGTACCAAAGAGGTGACTAGAGATAATAAAAGAATCACCCTCCACCAAATCTGGTCACCTGTCAAAGCGATGGTTATATTTATGAAGCTGCATCTGCCACTGCGCACCTATCAAGTGCGTATGTTAGACAGTGGTGAAGCGGATACGTGGCGTTATGAAAGCGGTCGTTGGAAGCTCAATGACAAGCATGACTTTGCGCTCGGTAGCGAAAAACGCCCTTTTGGTAAAGGCATCATTCGCCGTATCCATGACACCATGACAGGCCAGTATTCCACAGGTTTATATATCAACACCAACAAAACCGCTGACCAAAATAAAGACGAACTTGAGCGGGGCTACATCATCCCTTGGCAGAATGAGGAAGTATTATATTGGCTGGAAAAACTGCGTAACTGGCAGGAAAAATACAACCCTATAGTGAAACCGACAGACTGCACCACGCTGTTAACTAAACATATTGGCAAACATAAGTCACAAACCCAGTTAGAAAGCATGGGTGAAATCGCCTTTCTGTTTCGGGATGCGTCAGCGAAAGGAGAAGATAAATACAAACCAATTTGTGGGGCTGCGAATATAGCACCTTTCTGGTATCAATTGTTACTGGAATTGGAAAACCAGCTCGCTGAGCAAGGTAATACGCTTGATAATGGAGAGCGACTTAAACTGGTTGTGGATTACCCAGAAGACACTCCAGAAAACGCTAAGGTTGCCACAAATTTCCCCCTGCACAGCTTGCGTGTATCGCTGATAACTGCCTACACGATGGATACCCAATTGCCACTACCGGTCATATCCAAACTACTGGCAGGGCACTCACGTATCCTAATGACCATCTACTACAACAAAATTACCCCGTCCGTGATGGCGGAAAAAATGAGTGAAGCCGAGGGGGAGCTTGAGGGTAAAGCCAAGCAATCAGTGCGCAACTTCCTCAAAGATGCCTCACTAGCGCAAATTCAATGCAAAATGGTCTATCACAAAGAAGATAGCATTCAGGCGGCATTAGTTAACCGTAATCCCATCGGCTGGGAGGAGCGTTCAGCTGGCTTATGTTTGGTCGGAGGCAACACCGTAAAATCCGATGAAGTCAGTACGCTGGGCGGGTGCTGGAACGGTGGTGAGTTGATTAGAGATGCAAGTGCTGCCGTTAATCGCATCTATGGCAGCGTACCGCATGGCCCTGAAAACTGCATTCGTTGCCGTTGGTTTATTACTGAGGCGCGATACCTGCCAGCGCTTAACGCTCAGTTTAATCAACTTAGTTACAAGGCGCACCAAGCGGCTAACCTATCGGTTGAAATCGAGGGTGAGCTAGAAGCACTGTAAGCGTCGTCTGAGTACCGTCTGGTCCCGAATCCAGGATCCTGTAACTTAAGCACCCACTTATTTTGCAGGTGGACACCTCATGCGCGCTAAAGAAAGACTTCCCCGGAAACACTATTCCCCTGAATTCAAAATGGAACTGGTCAGGCTGGCTCTTGAAGAAGAAGGCAGTATTGCCGCACTGGCCCGGAAACATGACGTCAATGATAACCTGCTCTTTAAATGGATAAGGCTCTGGCAGCGTGAAGGGCGGGTCTGTCGGCCCCGAAAAAACTCATCGTCGCTTCCTGCCCTGATACCCGTGCAGCTTCAGGCGGGCTCTTCTCTCCCAACCTTCGAACTACCATCCTGCTCTCCTCCCGCTACCTGCCACATAAAATGTCGGGGAGGAGAAATAACACTGACTCATCCCTCTGCTGAACTCATGAGCACTGTCCTGCGCGAACTGATGCGGGGGCCGGTATGATAAATCTTCCCGCAGGCACAAAAATCTGGCTGGTTGCCGGTATCACCGATATGCGCAACGGCTTCAATGGCCTCGCCGCAAAGGTGCAGACCGCGCTGAAAGATGACCCGATGTCCGGCCACGTCTTCATCTTCCGGGGACGCAGCGGCAGTCAGGTAAAACTGCTCTGGTCCACCGGCGATGGTCTGTGCCTGCTGACAAAGCGACTGGAACGTGGTCGCTTCGCCTGGCCCTCAGCCCGCGATGGCAAAGTGTTCCTGACGCCGGCGCAACTGGCGATGCTGATGGAAGGTATCGACTGGCGACAGCCAAAGCGGTTACTGACATCCCTGACCATGTTGTAGCGCTCTTTATCCTGGTTGTCGCAGAATAAGCCTGGTAAAATACAGGCTTATGAACGATACCTCTTCTGACGACATCCTTCTGCTGAAACAGCGCCTGGCCGAACAGGAAGCGTTGATCCACGCCCTGCAGGAAAAGCTGAGCAACCGGGAACGCGAAATAGACCATCTGCAGGCGCAACTGGATAAGCTGCGCCGGATGAACTTCGGCAGTCGTTCCGAAAAGGTATCCCGCCGTATCGCGCAAATGGAAGCTGACCTGAACCTGCTGCAGCAGGAAAGCGATACGCTGACCGGCCGGGTGGATGACCCGGCAGTGCAGCGCCCGCTGCGTCAGACCCGCACCCGCAAACCGTTCCCTGAGTCACTCCCACGGGATGAGAAGCGGCTGCTGCCGACTGAGCCGTGTTGCCCGGAGTGCGGTGGTTCGCTGAGTTACCTGGGTGAGGATGCCGCCGAACAGCTGGAGCTGATGCGCAGCGCCTTCCGGGTTATCCGGACAGTCCGTGAAAAGCATGCCTGCCGTCGGTGCGATCGCATCGTTCAGGCCCCGGCTCCTTCGCGCCCCATCGAACGGGGGATCGCCGGACCGGGGCTGCTGGCCCGAGTGCTGACCTCAAAGTATGCAGAGCACACACCGCTGTATCGCCAGTCGGAGATCTATGCCCGCCAGGGTGTAGTGTTGAGTCGTTCTGTACTGTCGGGCTGGGTGGATGCGTGTTGTCGTCTGCTGGCACCGCTGGATGAAGCCCTTCAGCACTATGTCCTGACCGACGGCAAACTCCATGCTGACGATACGCCTGTCCCGGTGCTGTTGCCGGGCAATAAGAAGACGAAGACCGGGCGCTTATGGACGTACGTTCGAGACGACCGCAACGCCGGATCAGCGCTGGCCCCCGCAGTGTGGTTCGCTTACAGCCCGGACAGAAAAGGTATCCACCCTCAGACCCATCTTGCAGGCTTCAGTGGCGTACTGCAGGCTGATGCCTACGCCGGGTTCAACGAGCTCTACCGCGACGGCCATATAAAGGAAGCCGCGTGCTGGGCCCATGCCCGCCGAAAAATCCACGATGTTCACGTCCGTACCCCGTCAGTCCTGACGGAGGAGGCGCTGAAACGGATCGGCGAGCTGTATGCCATCGAGTCGGAGATCAGAGGTAAAAGAGCAGAGGAACGGCAGGCAGTCCGGCACCAAAAAGTGCTGCCGCTGCTGGCGTCACTGGAGGGGTGGCTGCGGGAGAAACAGAAAACCCTCTCAAGGCACTCAGAACTGGCGAAGGCGTTCGGGTATGCGCTGAACCAGTGGCCGGCGCTGATCCGCTATGCAGAAGATGGCTGGGTGGAGGTGGATAATAACATTGCCGAAAACGCCCTACGACGGGTCAGTCTGGGGAGAAAAAACTGGCTGTTCTTCGGCTCGGATCATGGTGGTGAGCGCGGTGCGTCACTGTACAGTCTTATCGGGACGTGCAAATTAAACGGCGTGGATCCGGAACGCTATCTGCATTATGTACTTGATGTCATCGCCGACTGGCCTGTGAACCGGGTGGGTGCTCTGCTCCCGTGGCGGGTTACTCTGCCTGCCTGACCAGCTTCACTTCGTCAATACGGTTCTCACTGCACGCTTACGAAGCACTCAAAGACGAGCAGTTCTTCTGTGAAGAGCAAGGTGCGCCTTTTACCAAACATAATGACATGCAGGTTCTACAGCGCCGCTATGAAAAGCAACAAGTAGAAGCCGATGAATACACCAAAGACTGGATAGCGTGCTTCGAGCTAATCAGCAAAATCATTCACGTCGAGGAAGCCCGAAACGATGACGACACCAAAGATAAATTGATTGCAGTAGGGAATGAACAAGATATTAGCCATGCCTTGAAATTCGTTGAAACAGAGTCTGAGTTACTGCACTTATCCCTTCTATGTGACGATGCCGAATTCTTCCCTGACTTGCAGGATGAATTGCGTAAGACGCCTGCTATTGAAAAGCGCTCCCGCCAACTTAGTCGTGCTCTGATGAAGAAAGGCTTTGAGCCTATCTTTATGGAAATGGATGAAAAACAGCAGCTAATCGCTGGTAATGCCATGCTACGCCAAATGGCAAAGATAGCCGACCCTGACGATAAAATGGAAGGCTACCGTAAAGTGGCTAATTACATCGAAGCGGGTGAATACCTGTCTAATCACAAGCTATTTAACGCTGGCATGAATGCACTGTCGGATAAAGCCTTACGCTTAGAAAATCTCACCCAACCTGCGCTATTGGAGGGTTAATGGACATTAATATTGATATCATCTTGGCTGACTTAAAAGACGACAAAGTGCCAAGAACCCAAAAAAACCTAGATAAGCTTAACGACATCCTGAAAGCCTATGCAGGATCGGGGCAGCGTGATTTCTCCATTGCACAAATGGGGCGAGTATCAGCAGCAGAGGGTGGCCCAGGTTACGAAGCGTTACGAGCAACCAAAAACAAGCACTACCGCACCTTGATTGAAGCATGGGCAGCAAAGTGCAAAACAACCACCAAAAAGCCGTTATCGCCAACCTCACGCTCTAAGTCTGTTCCACAGGATAACAAGCTACTTGAGCGTATTCCAGACCCTGCGGTACGGGCTTTGTTTGGTCAGATTATTGCCGAGCGCAACCGTTATCGCAAAGAGGTTAATCTGCTAAAACAGCACGCGAATATTACCATTGATAAGCGTCCTGTACGTCAGTTTGATGCAAGCGCAGAGCCGAGTGTTGAAGTCTTGCCTTCACTATCTGGCATCTTGACCGAATCTGAGAAGAACGCCTTAGCCTACGCTATCTCTGACGAATGTATGGAAAAACATAACTGGCAAACCACACAAGCAGGCCAAGTAAAAGACATGGAATACAACACAGAAATATTCCCTAGAGGCTTTGCGACAGGTCTACGCAAGTTGTTAGGTGAGGTAGATGATTAATGGCGAACGGTCAGCAAAGAGCGCAGCAAAACCTCGAAGCATTTGAAGTATGGCAAGCCACTCAAACTGATGATGACTTTAAGCAAATCGCCTTTAAAGGCAAGCTCAACCGCATCGAAGTAGCAAAAGGGGTTGGTTGCGGTAAGTCTGCCCTTAACCAAAATCCTACGCTTAGAAAAGCGCTCAAGGCATTAGAAGACAAACTGCGTGATAAAGGTATACTCCCGCCACTGACCGAATCTGCAAGGAACAATACCGACAAACCAAAGCAATACGACAACACGGCTAATCGCAAGCTGCTCGACTCAAAACGAGTATCGACCTTAGAAGCTGAAAACATTGAGCTAAAAGCCAAAGTTAAAGAGCTGGAAGGTAAACTGGAGCGGTTTGGCGAACTGAATGAAACCTTGTCAGAAATGGGGTTTATGCCACGATGAAATTTACACTCCATCAAGACCAAATGCGTGTCACGAGCATTCCGTACAGCTCTACCAAAATGGTGATATTCAGTGGCGTGCCACTGAAAAAAAACTCACACAAAACCAATAGCGGCAAGTATTACGTCACCATCAAAGCTGATCCAGATGCCATCCCCGTTCAACCAGCCCTCGGCCAGCACTGGTCAGTGAAGGGAACTCGTTTGGTAGAGGAAGTAGAAACAGGTGATTTCGTGATGCAGCAGCATACCTATGAATCACCAGAGCACATCGAATGCAGCCTGCCAGAAACGGGTGAACAGCTTATTCGCTTTATTGCCAGAGAAAGTGATTTCAAAGGTATCGGTGAAAGTAAAGCTAGAGCACTTTGGGAACTGTTAGGAAAGGATTTTCACCCAACGGTTAGAAAAGACACTCATGAATCAAGAGAGCGCCTTAGAAGTGTCCTGAGTGAAGATTCTATCAATGCGTTATTTGAGGGTTACGCCAAATATAAGAATCTGGCCTACTGCAACTGGATGACCGAACACAAGATACCAGCAAGTATTCAGCAGCGCTTATTGAAGCATCATGGAGAAGAGTCCATTGAGGCTATTAAACAAAATCCGTATGTCCTTATTGGGTTTGGAATGTCGTTTACGGATGTCGATAAACTGGTTAATTTTGACCAGTTTAAGATCACAGTTTGTGATCACCGCAGACTAAGTGCCGCACTTGAAACCGCGATTCGAAAAGAGATTGAGAAAGGCCACACCTATACAACTCAAGCGTGTTTACGCCCATACCTAACCAAATTGCTCAAAGATAAGGAACTGGTGACGGAAGCGTTTAAAGCAGGTCACAACAAAGCGCAATACATCCTAAACCCTGACACTGGCTCTTATCATCCAACCGCCCAGTTGTTGATGGAAAATGTCGTTGCCAAACGACTTAAAGCACTAGCTAATCAAAACAACCTTTATGACGAAGTTGCAAATTCTGCATATTGCTCTTCGGTTGATGAATTACCATACGAGCTAACCAAGAAACAGATTGAAGCAGTGACAACGTGTTTGGATAACGCCGTGAGCTGTATTACGGGCGGAGCTGGCACAGGTAAAACCACAGTCCTTAGAACCGCACTTCGAGCCTACCATCAAATGGGATTTGAAATACATGCAGTAGCACTGAGTGGCCGAGCTGCTATGCGCTTGCATGAGTCAATTGGCTTTATCACCTCAACTATCGCTAAGTTATTACGTAGAGAACCTATTGAGCCAAGTTCAGACCAGCCAAAGCATTTACTGGTAATAGATGAAGCCAGTATGATTGACTTGCCAACCATGTATCGCCTGGTCAACCATATTCACCCATCGGTTCGTATTATCTTTACTGGCGACCCTGACCAGTTACCACCTATAGGGTGCGGCAAGGTTTTGGCTGATATCGTTCTATCAAAAGCCATTGCTAAGGCACTGTTGCAAATAGTCGGTGGTGATAAACTTATCATCCCCTTTTGCTGATGGAGCTGCACATGAACCCATTCAAAGGCCGGCATTTTCAGCGTGACATCATTCTGTGGGCCGTACGCTGGTACTGCAAATACGGCATCAGTTACCGTGAGCTGCAGGAGATGCTGGCTGAACGCGGAGTGAATGTCGATCACTCCACGATTTACCGCTGGGTTCAGCGTTATGCGCCTGAAATGGAAAAACGGCTGCGCTGGTACTGGCGTAACCCTTCCGATCTTTGCCCGTGGCACATGGATGAAACCTACGTGAAGGTCAATGGCCGCTGGGCGTATCTGTACCGGGCCGTCGACAGCCGGGGCCGCACTGTCGATTTTTATCTCTCCTCCCGTCGTAACAGCAAAGCTGCATACCGGTTTCTGGGTAAAATCCTCAACAACGTGAAGAAGTGGCAGATCCCGCGATTCATCAACACGGATAAAGCGCCCGCCTATGGTCGCGCGCTTGCTCTGCTCAAACGCGAAGGCCGGTGCCCGTCTGACGTTGAACACCGACAGATTAAGTACCGGAACAACGTGATTGAATGCGATCATGGCAAACTGAAACGGATAATCGGCGCCACGCTGGGATTTAAATCCATGAAGACGGCTTACGCCACCATCAAAGGTATTGAGGTGATGCGTGCACTACGCAAAGGCCAGGCCTCAGCATTTTATTATGGTGATCCCCTGGGCGAAATGCGCCTGGTAAGCAGAGTTTTTGAAATGTAAGGCCTTTGAATAAGACAAAAGGCTGCCTCATCGCTAACTTTGCAACAGTGCCAGAAGTGATCTGCACCAATCTCGACTATGCTCAATACTCGTGTGGGCTCTGTTGCAAAAATCGTGAAGCTTGAGCATGCTTGGCGGAGATTGGACGGACGGAACGATGACGGATTTCAAGTGGCGCCATTTCCAGGGTGATGTGATCCTGTGGGCGGTGCGCTGGTATTGTCGCTATCCGATCAGCTATCGCGACCTTGAGGAAATGCTGGCGGAACGCGGCATTTCGGTCGACCATACGACGATCTATCGCTGGGTCCAGTGCTACGCCCCGGAGATGGAGAAGCGGCTGCGCTGGTTCTGGCGGCGTGGCTTTGATCCGAGCTGGCGCCTGGATGAAACCTACGTCAAGGTGCGGGGCAAGTGGACCTACCTGTACCGGGCAGTCGACAAGCGGGGCGACACGATCGATTTCTACCTGTCGCCGACCCGCAGCGCCAAGGCAGCGAAGCGGTTCCTGGGCAAGGCCCTGCGAGGCCTGAAGCACTGGGAAAAGCCTGCCACGCTCAATACCGACAAAGCGCCGAGCTATGGTGCAGCGATCACCGAATTGAAGCGCGAAGGAAAGCTGGACCGGGAGACGGCCCACCGGCAGGTGAAGTATCTCAATAACGTGATCGAGGCCGATCACGGAAAGCTCAAGATACTGATCAAGCCGGTGCGCGGTTTCAAATCGATCCCCACGGCCTATGCCACGATCAAGGGATTCGAAGTCATGCGAGCCCTGCGCAAAGGACAGGCTCGCCCCTGGTGCCTGCAGCCCGGCATCAGGGGCGAGGTGCGCCTTGTGGAGAGAGCTTTTGGCATTGGGCCCTCGGCGCTGACGGAGGCCATGGGCATGCTCAACCACCATTTCGCAGCAGCCGCCTGATCGGCGCAGAGCGACAGCCTACCTCTGACTGCCGCCAATCTTTGCAACAGAGCCCGCCGTGCTAGTCTGCTCGGTGATGGTGGAGTGAAGCCAACCCGCAATCGGGTTATGAATCTGCATCGCGATTCGCAATCAGCTGTCTCTTGAGCATGTCGAACTCCTGCGATGTTATCTCGCCGTGCTCGTGCTGCTACACCAACTTGTCCAACTCATCCGCCACACCGCTCCCCACCACCTGCGATGGCCAGGTTGTTTGCTGGGCGCATTGGCGGAGTATCGTCTCGACCCGGGACACCCACACCGGCACAACCTTACGGGAGTGATTCACTGTCAAAGAATCGGCCCGGTGCTCTGACGCAAGTATCGGGATGGTCACCATTTGTAAGCCGTAGACCTGAGTGGTGATCAAGACTTCGATACCACCGACCGTACCGGTACTAATCGACGACGGTCGTGTTCGTCGCCTGCCGCAGGGACTCTGCACACCTCCGTTTACGCATGTGCCTGGAGGAGTTGGAAATCGTCGTGTTCGGGAAACATTAAACACAGGATGGCAGCGATCTGAGCCAGCACATGATCAGCTAGCTCACCATCCGGATCGACGGCCCACTGCATCGTCGCGCCAGCGATGACCGAGTGCAGGAGCAACTCAGCTGCCGCAGGAGCACCTGGGGGCAGTCGCTTGCGGATCCCCTCCACCACCGCGCGGTTCCGCTGGATCGCAAGCGTGCGTAGCTCCGGCACCTGGAGCTCGTACCAGGAGATGAGATAGTTCACCGAGAAGTCGTTGCGAGTGTTCATGCTCCGAACGAGCACCTGCAAAAATTCCCAGAGCCCTTGCGGCCCTGCGCCTATCGGTATCGCATTCAGGTAATGCCGCACCTGCTCGACGCCGCGCTCCATCATCCTCACCAGCAGCGTATCGCGGTTGGTGAAGCGCTGGATTAACGCTGCGCGGGAGAGCCCCACCTCCTTTGCTACTCCGCTGAGCGTGAACTCTATGGGACCGCAACGCTTCAGCACTACGGTGGCGGCCTCGAGTACCTCGTCATCGGACTTGAGCTTGGGGCGGGGCATCAGTGTTCACCTTCTGTATGGGTTGGGGCGGAGGCTGTGGCTGCCGCCGCCATTGTAGCAAATTGAAGACGGAGCGAGAGTAGAGCCACGAGCCCCGCAAACACGGCCGATACAACGAGGCCAGGGAGCGGACCAGCAAGGTCGACAAACGCGCCGGCCGCAAGCATAACCATGGGCGAGGCTGACAGCATCACCGCCGAGACCGTGCCGAGTACCCGGCCGAGAAGTTCTGGCGGCGTGCGGTTGTAGATGGCAGCGTTGAGAATGGGAGAGACTGAGCCGGTCAGCAGTCCCACGAGCGCGCCCAACAACATCAGCACCGGCACGCCTGGCAACTGTGAAAGCAGAAGCGAGCCCACCGCAGAGCCACAAAATGCCACCGCCAGCCAGTTCTGCGCTGATATCCGGGCGCCGACCGACGCATGAATGGCAATGCCAAGGAGACCACCAGCCCCCATCATTGAGGAGAACAGCCCGAGCTCTGCTACTTGGCGTCCTGCATCTACAAACAGCGCAGGCATGATGACGCTGCCGTTGGCGCCAACGATGCCCACGAAGATCATCACTATACCAAAGAGAGGGCGCAGCAGGGGTTCGCTCCAGAGAAAAGCGACGCCGGCGCGCATGGAGAGAGTCGCCGTCGTGGTCATCGTCCGAGCGGCACGCGCGGGAAGCACCCACGCGCCGAGCAGACCTGCAAGGACGGAGCAGAACGCCGTCAGCCCGAGCGTTGGCGCAGCGCCAAGCAGGCCGATTGCGGCCCCCCCAAGGGCCGGGCCACCTAGAATCGCGACGTTCCCGATCACCGCTTTCAGTGACGAGACGCGCTCAACGGAGAGCCCGGCGACGTGGCCGAGTTTGGGCAGCTCACTGTCCTGCGCGGCCATACCGGGTGCGTCGAACGCGGCACCGAGCACCACGCAAGCGATCAGCCCAGTGTTCGAGAGGGCGCCAACGGCATCGAGCAGTGGGATGCTCGCCATGGCCACGCCGCCCACCACACCCGAGATCAATGCGACGGGCGCGCGCCCGAACCGATCGACGAGGCCACCACCAACCCACGCGCCGATGATGGTCGCGATGACGCTGCTAGCGGCCGTGGCGCCCGCCCAGGCCGCGCTCTTTGTATGAGACAGGACGAACCATGGAAGCGCGAGGGCCGCCACCGCGTTGCCGATCCGGAAGAGAAAGGTCGCCGCGAACAGCGTCGCGAGCGGGCTATATCGACGTTCGCTCATTCCGCTGCGGCGAGCTGCGCCTTCGCCGCAGCGAGGTACTCTTCGTTACCCGAGTCGAGGGCGAAGAGTGCGTAGGTGACCGCCCCGAACGCAAGGCGCTCCGCGATGTGGTGGGCGAGCCGCGGCCACACCCGGCCACCGGCCGCTTCATACGTGAGGAGGAGCTTCGCGAGCCCCTCTTCACCAAAGACCATAAGGTGCGCGGCCATGTCGATGGCAGGGTCATCAACGCGGGCCTCGCTCCAGTCGATCATCCCGCTGACGCGCTCCGTGTTGTCGATGAGCACATGGCCCACGTAGAGATCGCCATGCACCACCACGGAGAAATCTGGCCACGACGAATCGTCGTCGAGCCAGCGCTGCCACCGGTGGAGGCGCTTGTCGTTCACCACGAACTCGCGTCGGACGCGGTCAACGTCGTCGGCCACCTTCTGACGGGCCTGCGTCGGTGTACGGATGAGCATCCCCGCATCCACGGCGGCGGAAATGGGGACGGCATGCAGGGCGGCGAGCGCGGTCGCGAAGCTCTCCGCGAAGACCTCCGAGTCCTGCGGCACGACCCAGTCGGGCGTGGACGAACCAGGCTGGATGACCATCGCAGTCGAGTCTTCGAGCATGGGATAGGCAACGAGCTCGGCGTTGGCCACGCGCCAGTCCGGCACCGCGAACGGCAGGCGATTCTTGAGCATTGCCAGCACCCGCGCCTCTGGTTCGACCTTCGCGCTTACCTCGGCTCGGCGCGGGATGCGCAGCACCCACCGACGTCCATCGTCGACGGTGGCGATCACGATCCTATAGTCGAGCCCAAGCTCATTGACAGTCAGCGGGCCATGGAGCTTGAGCCCATGTCGGGCTGCAAGTGCGTACAGTTGGGAGGTATCGGCGGTCGTGACTACGGTCATGATTCACTCCTGAGGGCTTGACGGGTTTAGCCACCTAAATGTAACAGTCACGTCGGTTATATTCAATCCGGCACTGTTGCAAAGTTAGCGATGAGGCAGCCTTTTGTCTTATTCAAAGGCCTTACATTTCAAAAACTCTGCTTACCAGGCGCATTTCGCCCAGGGGATCACCATAATAAAATGCTGAGGCCTGGCCTTTGCGTAGTGCACGCATCACCTCAATACCTTTGATGGTGGCGTAAGCCGTCTTCATGGATTTAAATCCCAGCGTGGCGCCGATTATCCGTTTCAGTTTGCCATGATCGCATTCAATCACGTTGTTCCGGTACTTAATCTGTCGGTGTTCAACGTCAGACGGGCACCGGCCTTCGCGTTTGAGCAGAGCAAGCGCGCGACCATAGGCGGGCGCTTTATCCGTGTTGATGAATCGCGGGATCTGCCACTTCTTCACGTTGTTGAGGATTTTACCCAGAAACCGGTATGCAGCTTTGCTGTTACGACGGGAGGAGAGATAAAAATCGACAGTGCGGCCCCGGCTGTCGACGGCCCGGTACAGATACGCCCAGCGGCCATTGACCTTCACGTAGGTTTCATCCATGTGCCACGGGCAAAGATCGGAAGGGTTACGCCAGTACCAGCGCAGCCGTTTTTCCATTTCAGGCGCATAACGCTGAACCCAGCGGTAAATCGTGGAGTGATCGACATTCACTCCGCGTTCAGCCAGCATCTCCTGCAGCTCACGGTAACTGATGCCGTATTTGCAGTACCAGCGTACGGCCCACAGAATGATGTCACGCTGAAAATGCCGGCCTTTGAATGGGTTCATGTGCAGCTCCATCAGCAAAAGGGGATGATAAGTTTATCACCACCGACTATTTGCAACAGTGCCGTTTACTCATATATACTTTAGATTGATTTAAAACTTCATTTTTAATTTAAAAGGATCTAGGTGAAGATCCTTTTTGATAATCTCATGACCAAAATCCCTTAACGTGAGTTTTCGTTCCACTGAGCGTCAGACCCCGTATAGTGTTTTGCAGTTTAGAGGAGATATCGCGATGCATACGCGGAAGGCAATAACGGAGGCGCTTCAAAAACTCGGAGTCCAAACCGGTGACCTCTTGATGGTGCATGCCTCACTTAAAGCGATTGGTCCGGTCGAAGGAGGAGCGGAGACGGTCGTTGCCGCGTTACGCTCCGCGGTTGGGCCGACTGGCACTGTGATGGGATACGCGTCGTGGGACCGATCACCCTACGAGGAGACTCTGAATGGCGCTCGGCTGGATGACGAAGCCCGCCGTACCTGGCTGCCGTTCGATCCCGCAACAGCCGGGACTTACCGTGGGTTCGGCCTGCTGAATCAATTTCTGGTTCAAGCCCCCGGCGCGCGGCGCAGCGCGCACCCCGATGCATCGATGGTCGCGGTTGGTCCGCTGGCTGAAACGCTGACGGAGCCTCACGAACTCGGTCACGCCTTGGGGGAAGGATCGCCCGTCGAGCGGTTCGTTCGCCTTGGCGGGAAGGCCCTGCTGTTGGGTGCGCCGCTAAACTCCGTTACCGCATTGCACTACGCCGAGGCGGTTGCCGATATCCCCAACAAACGGTGGGTGACGTATGAGATGCCGATGCTTGGAAGAGACGGTGAAGTCGCCTGGAAAACGGCATCGGATTACGATTCAAACGGCATTCTCGATTGCTTTGCTATCGAAGGAAAGCCGGATGCGGTTGAAACTATAGCAAATGCTTACGTGAAGCTCGGTCGCCATCGAGAAGGTGTCGTGGGCTTTGCTCAGTGCTACCTGTTCGACGCGCAGGACATCGTGACGTTCGGCGTCACCTATCTTGAGAAGCATTTCGGAACCACTCCGATCGTGCCTCCGCACGAGGCCGTCGAGCGCTCTTGCGAGCCTTCAGGTTAGAGGCCGTCGACAATGATAATCTGGATCAACGGACCTTTCGGCGCCGGAAAGACGACGCTCGCTAAGCGGCTGCGCGATCGGCGTTCCAAATCGCTGATCTTTGACCCCGAGGAAATCGGGTTCGTGGTGAAAGAAACGGTCCCCATGCCAGCGAGCGGAGACTATCAGGATCTCCCCTTGTGGAGGGGACTTACGATCGCGGCGGTCAGGGAGATTCGAAGGAATTACTCGCAGGACATCATCATCCCAATGACGCTCGTGCACCCGGACTATCTGACTGAGATACTCGACGGGGTAAGGCGGATCGACGATCAGCTGCTGCACATCTTTCTGACGCTCAACGAGGACCTATTGCGTCACCGGATCGCGAACCAGACCATGCATCCTGACCCGAATCGAAATGCGGAGATTCGAGAGTGGCGATTAGCGAATGTCGCCCGATGCTTGGCCGCAAGGGAACGGCTTCCATGCACAACCCGTGTTCTCGATAGTGGTGCACACACCAGCGATGAACTCGCAGCGATGGTGCTCGACGGAATCGATGGGCGCACCTGATCGCCTTCGACGCCTGCGCAAAGCGTAGCGCGAGGGTGGCGGGCTCACGACCAAACGCCCAGAGGTCGATCATCGCAGGGATGTTTGGCTTTGTGGTGCGGACGACGGGACTCGAACCCGTACTCTCACAGAGAAGCAGATTTTCGTACCACCTCGACTTTCGCCGCCGTCTGATGACGTTCGTGGTCTGGACTGTCCCTTCGCCATTGCCCGAAGGCTTTAGGCGCCGCCCGTCCAGTCTCTACACCTTCCCCCGAAGGGGCTTGGCTCGGGATTGGCTTAGGGTATTGCCCGTTAGCGTTCCCCGACTTTGAGCGGTTCTACTCCGCGGATTTCCCCGCGGGCACTCCAATTTTAAAGTCTGCTGCGTCTACCGATTTCGCCACGTCCGCCTTTTTTCGCCGTTCCTAGCGCTCGTGCGATGCACCTATGTTGCACCTAGCGCCGAATCGTTCTTCGTCATCCTGAAAAACCACGTCTCCTAAAGCCTTGCATAGCTTATCTTTTCTCCACCACGAACTTTTTTGTGGGATGGTAGAAAAAAAGACTTTTTAAGTCCGCTGGCTTGCCAGGCCTTGTTAGCTTGTACGGTCATGGTTATCGGGTAAAGAATATTGACGGCATCGCTGGTGTCGGTGGCTGAAAAGCCGGCTCCCATCAGGGCAATAGCCATTTCAGATGCAGGCGTACAGGGCAATGGTCAACAGCTACAGCCTGTCTGACGATTCCGGCGTCATGGCTGCGGCGGCTATCACGCATTTTTTGTTCGGTCAGGCGGTGTTTTCGTACCTCAATGGTTGGAGCGTGTTGATCGGACCTGGTACAGGTTTGGACAGCACGGGCTGCAAATACGCAAGGGATTTAATGGGCCTGGTGGCGTTCACGGCTTTTATCGTGACGTTTCTGTTCAGGGGCTACTCATAATCTCGTGGCTCGGCGGTTCCCGGCACACCATGACAGTAAGGAAGGACCCTGTGTCTCAACTCTCCCAGCTTCGAAGCCCCGCCGCCGTGCAGGCTGCCATCGATGAGTTCGTGCAACTGGGCCGCACGAAATTCCTGGCGCGCCACGGCTACGGCAAGTCCCGCGACTTCCTGGTACGTGATCCGAAGACCGGCACCGATTGCGATTCCAAGGCCATCGCCGGTGTGGCCTTCGGCAAGCAATTTCCCGAGCAGGGCCCGCTCACTGCTGACAGCTTCTCCGGTGGCGAGACGACCGTCGTTCCGGCGCTGACGCGGCTCGGGTTTCGCATCATTCGCATCGGCGAAGACTGGTCCGAAGAAGAGGTCCTGGCCACGGTCGAAGACTATTTCGACATGCTGCGTGCCGAGGCGGCTGGGGAGCCGTACCACAAGTCCGAGCACAACCAGGCACTGCGCCAACTGCTGAACGGTCGCAGCAAGTCTTCAGTCGAGCTCAAGCACCAGAACATTAGCGCCGTACTCGATGCCCTGGGCCTGCCCTATATCAACGGCTACAAGCCACGCGGCAACAGCCAACTGCTGCTGCGTAAATCCGTACACGCCTACGTTCTGGAACATCAGCAGACGGTCGGCGCTCTTGTCGATGCCCTGGAGGAGGTAAAACTTCCGGGTGACAAAACCTACCGAGCGGCTTTGGTAGAACCACCCGCCCGTGAAGTGCTTGTGCGTACCCCGGCATCTCTACGGCAACGCCTACCGCGAAAGTTCGATTATGCCGCTCGCGATGAAGCCAACCGCAAGCTGGGCCGGGCAGGGGAGCAGTGGGTGATTGGCTACGAACAGCAACGCCTGACCGAGCTCGGCCACCCAGAGCTTTTTCAGCGGCTGGATTGGGTGTCCGACACCCAGGGAGACGGTGCGGGGTTCGACATCCTGTCGTTCGAAGAGGACGCCCATGAGCGCTTCATCGAGGTGAAAACCACCAATGGCGGGGTAGGCTCGTCTTTCTTGGTCAGCCACAACGAACTCGAATTCTCCAAGGAGGCGGGCGATCAATTCCATCTGTATCGCGTGTTCCAGTTTCGGGACGGTCCGCGCCTGTTCACGCTACCCGGCGACCTCAGCCAACATGTGCATCTCAAGCCGACGGACTACCGGGCGAGTTTCCGGAGTTTGGTGGGGTAAAGGCAGGGTTCTGTTGAGCCGAATGGCTGTGTGCGGCCGATTCTGTTGAAAAAGTAGCGGCCTCCCCATGCCGTTGGCAAAATTGCTTTGTCAGCGAGCGTGGGGGCGAACAGCATGATGGGACAGTTACCGGGAGGACAGCAGCGCCTGTTCTACTCGTTCAATCTGGAAGATCACGTCCCGGCCCAACATCTCCTGCGCAGCATCGACCAGTGCTTGGATCTCAGTGATCTACGTGCCTACCTGGCAGATTTCTATAGCCCCATCGGGCGTCCCTCGATTGACCCGGAGTTGATGGTGCGCATGCTGGTCGTCGGCTACTGCTATGGCATTCGTTCCGAGCGGCGATTGTGCGAAGAGGTGCACCTGAACCTGGCCTATCGCTGGTTCTGCCGGTTGGGTCTGGAAGACGAAGTCCCCAATCACTCGACCTTCTCGAAGAATCGCCATGGGCGTTTTCGTGACAGCGATCTATTCCGCTGGTTATTCAATGAGGTGCTGCGGCGCTGCATGGCAGCCGGCCTAGTCAAGGGTGAAGGTTTCGCCGTCGACGCCAGCATCATTAAGGCGGATGCCAGCCGGCAACGTGGGGTGGCGGGAGATGAGGTCGATTGGAACGATCCAAAGCTCAGCAGCCGCGCAGTGCGCGAGTACCTCGAAGCCCTTGATGAAGAGGCGCTGGCTGAGGCTCTTCCCAAGAAAATTTCGCTCACTGATCCTCAGTCCCGTTGGACAGCAGCGCCAGGTGGCCCGGCCTTTTTTGCCTACTCCACGAATTACCTGATCGACACTGAGCACGGTGTGATCATGGACGTGGAAGCTACCCCGGCGCACCGTACCGCCGAAGTCGATTCGACTAGGACGATGGTCGAGCGTGTCGAGGCGCAGTTCGATCTCACACCGGAACGCCTTATCGGCGATACCGCTTATGGCACCGCCCCGATGCTGGCCTGGATGGTCGAAGAAAAGGACATCGAACCGCATGTGCCGGTGTGGGACAAGACCGAGCGCAAGGACGACAGCCTCTCCAGTAACGACTTTCACTGGAGTCAGGACGCCAATGAATATCGCTGCCCAGCCGGCAAACCGCTACGCAGTGAATGGCGCGCCTTCACCCAGCAAAGGTCGCGGGTAACTAAGGCCAAAACCGTCATTTACCGCTCCAGCCAAACCGACTGCGCCACCTGCCCGTTGAAAGCGAAATGCTGCCCCAACACGCCGAATCGGAAGATCGTCCGCAGCATCCATGAGGCTGCCCGCGACGTGGCTCGACGCATCGCCAAGACACCGGAGTACCTCGTCTCTCGCTGCGAACGAAAGAAGGTGGAGATGCTTTTCGCCCACCTCAAACGGATCATGAAACTCGACCGTTTACGACTGCGTGGCCTAACGGGTGCCACTGACGAATTCACCTTGGCTGCGATGGTGCAGAACCTGCGCCGCATGGCCAAGCTTTTGCCTCAAGGGCCACCGCTGACGGGATAGGTATGCCTGCTACGAGCAGAAACCCTCAAATTAACCCTTAAACCTGAGCAAGGACGCTCAGTGAAACGCCGGAAGGCAACTTGAAGTGGCTTGCAGCCACTTCGACAGCAGGCACACCTGATCGGCAGGCTGCCGCTAAAGCTACTTTTTCAACAGAATCGGCCGATTTGTGCCGGTCGTCAAGGACCGCTTCGGATCACTCTCAACCGGATCGCGGGCCAGCTGATTTGCTAAAACCCGCGCCAAACTCAACGAAGGATTTCGCATGATCCGTTTTTTTTGGCGATCACGCTCGGCCTGATGGTTGGCTGCTCGTCGAGTTCAAGTTCGATCTGATCAGTGAGCGGTAGCGCAAGTGGATCGCCTCAGCCAAGCAGCGTTGTTGCCGGCGGCCGGAAGAAAGCCTTGAACTAGTAGCGGAAAGGATGAAACTTTATTTTTACGATTCTCAGCATTTTCCAAGGTTGAGCGAAAATTAGGATGATACTTTAATGATTCCGGCCTCCATCCCCACAAAACGCTTGCAGATGGCAGAATTGAAATAAGTCATTGTTTTAAATGGATTTTTGCAGGAATTGCTACGTTGCAGGGTCCTGTAGTTAGGATGACACTTTATTTTCCTCCCACAGGCCTCGTGATACGCCTATTTTTATAGGTTAATGTCATGATAATAATGGTTTCTTAGACGTCAGGTGGCACTTTTCGGGGAAATGTGCGCGGAACCCCTATTTGTTTATTTTTCTAAATACATTCAAATATGTATCCGCTCATGAGACAATAACCCTGGTAAATGCTTCAATAATATTGAAAAAGGAAGAGTATGAGTATTCAACATTTTCGTGTCGCCCTTATTCCCTTTTTTGCGGCATTTTGCCTTCCTGTTTTTGCTCACCCAGAAACGCTGGTGAAAGTAAAAGATGCTGAAGATCAGTTGGGTGCACGAGTGGGTTACATCGAACTGGATCTCAACAGCGGTAAGATCCTTGAGAGTTTTCGCCCCGAAGAACGTTTTCCAATGATGAGCACTTTTAAAGTTCTGCTATGTGGTGCGGTATTATCCCGTGTTGACGCCGGGCAAGAGCAACTCGGTCGCCGCATACACTATTCTCAGAATGACTTGGTTGAGTACTCACCAGTCACAGAAAAGCATCTTACGGATGGCATGACAGTAAGAGAATTATGCAGTGCTGCCATAACCATGAGTGATAACACTGCTGCCAACTTACTTCTGACAACGATCGGAGGACCGAAGGAGCTAACCGCTTTTTTGCACAACATGGGGGATCATGTAACTCGCCTTGATCGTTGGGAACCGGAGCTGAATGAAGCCATACCAAACGACGAGCGTGACACCACGATGCCTGCAGCAATGGCAACAACGTTGCGCAAACTATTAACTGGCGAACTACTTACTCTAGCTTCCCGGCAACAATTAATAGACTGGATGGAGGCGGATAAAGTTGCAGGACCACTTCTGCGCTCGGCCCTTCCGGCTGGCTGGTTTATTGCTGATAAATCTGGAGCCGGTGAGCGTGGGTCTCGCGGTATCATTGCAGCACTGGGGCCAGATGGTAAGCCCTCCCGTATCGTAGTTATCTACACGACGGGGAGTCAGGCAACTATGGATGAACGAAATAGACAGATCGCTGAGATAGGTGCCTCACTGATTAAGCATTGGTAACTGTCAGACCAAGTTTACTCATATATACTTTAGATTGATTTAAAACTTCATTTTTAATTTAAAAGGATCTAGGTGAAGATCCTTTTTGATAATCTCATGACCAAAATCCCTTAACGTGAGTTTTCGTTCCACTGAGCGTCAGACCCCTTATCTGAACATAAAACACTATCAATAAGTTGGAGTCATTACCCCCCGGACGAGTGGGAATCCATGGTAGGGATTTTTACCGAAATGGAAGAACACTATTAGGGGGCACCTCAGAAAACGGAATCTATGGTCACTCCCGTTTTTGCAACACCGATTTTGACGACAAGTTGGCTTGCTTGAATCTATCCGGCGTCTGAATGGGATTTTATTCCCGCGCCTTGATGAGTTCCGCGCCTGATGAACCTCCAGAAAATATACGGCTTCAATGAGCCTTTCCGTTTTACAGGTTCCTCAACAGGCCGGTGGGCCGTTAGTATCATCAATATCAGTATTCGCAAAACCAGATCAGTAATTCTTTAAACCGGTGTATTTCTGCCGTTATGCTACATAAGTTTGCTGTCGTGCCGTTAGGGCCCAGGCTATTCTGGCCAGCTTGTTTGCCAGAGCACAAGTGACGACAAAGTTGCTTTTCCGGCACAGTAAATCCCTGACCCAATCGGCCAATTTGCCAGACTGGTGTTCCAGTTTTTGTATGAATACCCTGGCACATTGAACCAACAAAGTTCGGATCTTTTTATTACCTCGCTTACTAATTCCCAGCAATGTCGTCCTACCTCCCGTGCTGTACTGCCGAGGTACAAGCCCTGTTGCCGCCGCAAAGTCACGGCTGCTGGCGTACTGCTTCCCGTCGCCAATCTCAGTTGAAATAGTACTCGCTGTCAGTGTTCCGACGCAGGGAATGCTCAGCAAGCGCTGTCCAACCTCATCTTCGTCCAACTTTCGTTTCAACTGGGATTCCAAATCTTTAATCTGCTCAACAAGATAGTGATAATGCTGTTGTAATTTCAGCAATAACTGGCTGAGGTAAAGAGGCAAACTATTATCCTCAAGAATGGTACTCAGTCGGCTAATAACGGCAGCTCCTCGGGGAACGCTAATGCCAAATTCCAGCAGAAAAGCATGCATTTGATTGGTTGTTTTTACCTTATCCTGAACCAGGGATTCACGGACACGATGCAGAGCCCGCATTGCCTGCTGAGATTCCGTTCTGGGCTGCACAAAACGCATAGACGGACGCGATGCAGCTTCACAAATAGCTTCGGCGTCGACAAAGTCGTTTTTATTGCTTTTAACGAACGGGCGGACAAATTGTGGTGATATCAGCTTTGGGGAATGCCCCAACTCTTCCAACTTGCGTGCCATAAAGTGAGAACCGCCACAGGCTTCCATTGCGATGGTTGTAGCGGGGCATGTCGCCAAAAATTCGATCAACTTTGGCCGGGTAAATTTTTTACGGTAAACAGCCTTCCCGCGACGATCCTGGCAATGAATATGGAAAGAGTTTTTACCCAGATCGATACCAATGAGCGCAATGTTTTCCATGATAGTTCTCCGAATGAAAGCCTGTCCTCAGCATAGTACCGGGAAGGAGGGAGTGACCATCTCATTAAATAAAGCACGCTAAGGCATAGCTGACCTTGCCAGGCCTGCTTCGCCCTGTAGTGACGCGATCAACGGGCAGGAAACATTCCCCTTTCGTGCATGGCAGGCGCACACGAGTTCAGACAGCACGGTTTCCATGCGCGCCAAGTCGGCCATCTTCTCGCGCACGTCCTTGAGCTTGTGTTCGGCCAGGCTGCTGGCCTCCTCGCAGTGGGTGCCATCGTCGAGCCGCAACAGCTCGGCAATCTCGTCCAGACTGAACCCCAGCCGCTGTGCCGATTTCACGAATTTCACCCGAACCACGTCCGCCTCCCCATAGCGGCGGATGCTGCCGTAAGGCTTGTCCGGTTCCCGCAACAGGCCCTTGCGCTGATAGAAGCGGATTGTCTCCACGTTGACCCCGGCCGCCTTGGCAAAAACGCCAATGGTCAGGTTTTCCAAATTATTTTCCATATCGCTTGACTCCGTACATGAGTACGGAAGTAAGGTTACGCTATCCAATCCAAATTCAAAAGGGCCAACGTATGTCTGAACCACAAAACGGGCGCGGTGCGCTCTTCGCCGGCGGGCTGGCCGCCATTCTTGCATCGACCTGCTGCCTGGGGCCGCTAGTACTGGTCGCCCTGGGCTTCTCCGGTGCTTGGATCGGCAACCTGACGGTGCTGGAACCCTATCGACCGTTGTTCATCGGCGCGGCGCTAGTGGCGCTGTTCTTCGCCTGGAAGCGGATTTACCGGCCCGTGCAGGCATGCAAGCCAGGTGAGGTCTGCGCGATTCCGCAGGTGCGCGCCACCTACAAGCTGATTTTCTGGATCGTGGCCGTGCTGGTCCTGGTCGCGCTTGGATTTCCCTATGTCGTTCCATTTTTCTATTAACCAGGAGTTCATCATGAAGAAACTGTTTGCCTCCCTTGCCCTCGCCGCCGCTGTTGCCCCGGTGTGGGCCGCTACCCAGACCGTCACGCTAGCGGTTCCCGGCATGACTTGCGCCGCCTGCCCGATCACAGTCAAGAAAGCGCTCTCCAAGGTCGAAGGCGTGAGCAAGGTCGATGTGGGCTTCGAGAAGCGCGAGGCCGTCGTCACTTTTGACGACACCAAGGCCAGCGTACAGAAGCTGACCAAGGCCACCGCAGACGCCGGCTATCCGTCCAGCGTCAAGCAGTGAGCCAGCAAGCCAACGACAACAGCGAGAGCCGCTTCATGGGACTGATGACACGCATTGCCGATAAAACCGGCGCGCTCGGCAGCGTCGTTTCCGCGATGGGCTGCGCCGCCTGCTTTCCAGCCCTCGCCAGCTTCGGCGCGGCCATCGGGCTGGGCTTCTTGAGCCAGTACGAGGGACTGTTCATCAGCCGCCTGCTGCCGCTGTTTGCCGCGCTGGCCTTCCTGGCGAACGCGCTGGGTTGGTTCAGTCATCGGCAATGGCTGCGCAGTCTGCTCGGCATGATCGGCCCGGCCATCGTGTTTGCGGCCACGGTCTGGCTGCTCGGCAACTGGTGGACGGCGAACCTGATGTACGTCGGCCTGGCCTTGATGATTGGGGTGTCGATCTGGGACTTCGTGTCGCCGGCGCATCGCCGTTGCGGACTGGACGGCTGCGAACTCCCCGCCAAGCGCTTGTGAAAGACGGCTGACCGTGCGACACGGCGGCCCACACGAATAAGGAACGATGGTATGAGCACTCTCAAAATCACCGGCATGACTTGCGACTCGTGCGCAGTGCATGTCAAGGACGCCCTGGAGAAAGTGCCCGGCGTGCAATCAGCGGATGTCTCCTACGCCAAGGGCAGCGCCAAGCTCGCCATTGAGGTCGGCACGTCACCCGACGCGCTGACGGCCGCTGTAGCTGGACTCGGTTATCGGGCCACGCTGGCCGATGCCCCCTCAGTTTCGACGCCGGGCGGATTGCTCGACAAGATGCGCGATCTGCTGGGCAGAAACGACAAGACGGGTAGCAGCGGCGCATTGCATATCGCCGTCATCGGCAGCGGCGGGGCCGCGATGGCAGCGGCGCTGAAGGCCGTCGAGCAAGGCGCACGTGTCACGCTGATCGAGCGCGGCACCATCGGCGGCACCTGCGTCAATGTCGGTTGTGTGCCGTCCAAGATCATGATCCGCGCCGCCCATATCGCCCATCTGCGCCGGGAAAGCCCGTTCGATGGCGGCATCGCCGCTACCACGCCGACCATCCAGCGCACGGCGCTGCTGGCCCAGCAGCAGGCCCGCGTCGATGAACTGCGCCACGCCAAGTACGAAGGCATCTTGGAGGGCAATCCGGCGATCACTGTGCTGCACGGCTCCGCCCGCTTTAAGGACAATCGCAACCTGATCGTGCAACTCAACGACGGCGGCGAGCGCGTGGTGGCATTCGACCGCTGCCTGATCGCCACCGGCGCGAGCCCGGCCGTGCCGCCGATTCCCGGCCTGAAAGACACTCCGTACTGGACTTCCACTGAAGCGCTGGTCAGCGAGACGATTCCTAAGCGCCTGGCCGTGATTGGCTCATCAGTGGTGGCGCTGGAGCTGGCGCAGGCGTTCGCCCGACTCGGAGCGAAGGTGACGATCCTGGCTCGCAGCACGCTGTTCTTCCGCGAAGACCCAGCTATAGGCGAAGCCGTCACGGCCGCATTCCGCATGGAGGGCATCGAGGTGAGGGAACACACCCAGGCCAGCCAGGTCGCGTATATCAATGGTGAAGGGGACGGCGAATTCGTGCTCACCACGGCGCACGGCGAACTGCGCGCCGACAAGCTGCTGGTCGCCACCGGCCGCGCGCCCAACACACGCAAGCTGGCACTGGATGCGACGGGCGTCACGCTCACCCCGCAAGGCGCTATCGTCATCGACCCCGGCATGCGTACAAGCGTGGAACACATCTACGCCGCAGGCGACTGCACCGACCAGCCGCAGTTCGTCTATGTGGCGGCAGCGGCCGGCACTCGCGCCGCGATCAACATGACCGGCGGTGACGCGGCCCTGAACCTGACCGCGATGCCGGCCGTGGTGTTCACCGACCCGCAAGTGGCGACCGTAGGCTACAGCGAGGCGGAAGCGCACCATGACGGCATCAAAACTGATAGTCGCACGCTAACGCTGGACAACGTGCCGCGCGCGCTCGCCAACTTCGACACGCGCGGCTTCATCAAACTGGTGGTTGAAGAAGGCAGCGGACGACTGATCGGCGTGCAGGCAGTGGCCCCGGAAGCGGGCGAACTGATCCAGACGGCCGCACTGGCGATTCGCAACCGGATGACGGTGCAGGAACTGGCCGACCAGTTGTTCCCCTACCTGACGATGGTCGAAGGGTTGAAGCTCGCGGCGCAGACCTTCAACAAGGATGTGAAGCAGCTTTCCTGCTGCGCCGGGTGAGGACAAGGAGGTGTGCGATGAGCGCCTACACGGTATCGCAACTGGCCCATAACGCTGGGGTGAGCGTACATATCGTGCGCGACTACCTGGTGCGCGGCTTGTTACGGCCGGTGGCCTGCACCACGGGCGGCTACGGCGTGTTCGACGATGCGGCCTTGCAACGGCTGTGCTTCGTGCGCGCGGCCTTCGAGGCGGGTATCGGCCTGGATGCCCTGGCGCGGCTGTGCCGTGCGCTCGACGCAGCGGACGGCGCACAAGCCGCAGCGCAGCTTGCCGTGCTGCGCCAGTTGGTCGAGCGGCGGCGCGCGGCGTTGGCCCATCTGGACGCGCAACTGGCCTCCATGCCAGCCGAGCGGGCGCACGAGGAGGCATTGCCGTGAACGCCCCTGACAAACTGCCGCCCGAGACGCGCCAACCCGTTTCCGGCTACCTGTGGGGTGCGCTGGCCGTGTTGACCTGCCCCTGCCATCTGCCGATTCTCGCCGCCGTGCTGGCCGGGACGACCGCCGGTGCCTTCCTTGGCGAGCATTGGGGTGTTGCCGCGCTCGCGCTGACCGGCTTGTTCGTTCTGGCCGTAACGCGGCTGCTGCGCGCCTTCCGGGGCGGATCATGACGAGTTCGCAGCCCGCCGGATGGACGGCGGCCGAGTTGGCGCAGGCGGCGGCGCGCGGACAGCTTGACCTGCATTACCAGCCGCTGGTCGATCTGCGCGATCACCGGATCGCTGGCGCGGAAGCGTTGATGCGCTGGCGGCATCCGAGGCTTGGCCTGTTGCCGCCCGGCCAGTTCCTGCCGCTGGCCGAGTCGTTCGGCCTGATGCCGGAAATAGGCGCGTGGGTGCTGGGCGAGGCCTGTCGCCAGATGCACAAGTGGCAAGGACCGGCATGGCAACCGTTCCGTCTTGCCATCAATGTGTCCGCCAGCCAGGTTGGGCCAACGTTCGACGACGAGGTAAAGCGGGTGCTGGCCGATATGGCCCTGCCCGCCGAGCTTCTGGAGATCGAACTGACCGAATCGGTCGCATTCGGCAATCCAGCCCTGTTCGCCAGTTTCGACGCCTTGCGCGCCATCGGCGTGCGCTTCGCCGCCGACGACTTCGGCACCGGCTATTCCTGCCTGCAACATCTGAAATGCTGCCCCATCACCACATTGAAAATCGACCAATCCTTTGTCGCCAGGCTCCCGGATGATGCCCGTGACCAAACTATCGTGCGGGCGGTGATCCAGCTCGCGCACGGGCTGGGCATGGATGTCATTTTCAGAAGACGACTGCACCAGTTGATTGGGCGTAATGGCTGTTGTGCAGCCAGCTCCTGACAGTTCAATATCAGAAGTGATCTGCACCAATCTCGACTATGCTCAATACTCGTGTGCACCAAAGCGAGGTGAGCATGGCGACGGACACCCCACGGATTCCAGAACAAGGCGTGGCCACTCTGCCTGATGAGGCTTGGGAGCGTGCGCGCCGTCGTGCGGAGATCATCAGTCCGTTGGCGCAGTCGGAGACGGTCGGGCACGAAGCGGCCGATATGGCGGCTCAGGCGCTGGGCTTGTCTCGGCGCCAGGTATACGTTCTGATCCGGCGTGCCCGGCAAGGCAGCGGCCTCGTGACGGATCTGGTGCCCGGCCAGTCCGGTGGAGGTAAAGGTAAGGGGCGCTTGCCGGAACCGGTCGAGCGCGTCATCCACGAGCTACTGCAAAAGCGGTTCCTGACCAAGCAGAAGCGCAGCCTAGCGGCCTTTCACCGCGAAGTCACTCAGGTGTGCAAGGCTCAAAAACTGCGAGTGCCGGCGCGCAATACCGTGGCCTTACGGATCGCTAGCCTTGACCCGCGCAAGGTCATCCGCCGGCGGGAAGGCCAGGATGCCGCTCGTGACCTACAAGGTGTGGGCGGCGAGCCTCCTGCCGTGACCGCGCCGCTGGAGCAGGTGCAGATAGACCATACGGTCATCGACCTGATCGTGGTCGATGACCGCGACCGGCAACCTATTGGCCGCCCGTACCTGACCCTCGCCATCGACGTGTTCACCCGCTGCGTGCTCGGCATGGTCGTCACGCTGGAAGCGCCGTCTGCCGTTTCGGTTGGCCTGTGCCTCGTGCATGTCGCCTGCGACAAGCGCCCTTGGCTGGAAGGACTGAACGTGGAAATGGATTGGCAGATGAGCGGCAAGCCCTTGCTGCTCTACCTAGACAACGCGGCCGAGTTCAAGAGCGAGGCCCTGCGCCGGGGTTGCGAGCAGCATGGCATCCGGCTGGACTATCGCCCGCTGGGACAGCCGCACTATGGCGGCATCGTGGAACGGATCATCGGCACGGCGATGCAGATGATTCACGACGAACTGCCGGGAACGACCTTCTCCAACCCTGACCAGCGCGGCGACTACGATTCCGAAAACAAGGCCGCCCTGACGCTGCGCGAGCTAGAGCGCTGGCTCACATTGGCGGTCGGCACCTACCACGGTTCGGTGCACAACGGCCTGCTCCAACCGCCGGCCGCGCGCTGGGCCGAGGCCGTGGCGCGTGTCGGCGTACCGGCCGTCGTCACACGCGCTACTTCGTTCCTGGTCGATTTTCTGCCGATCCTCCGGCGCACGCTGACCCGCACCGGCTTTGTCATCGACCACATCCACTACTACGCCGATGGGCACTGTTGCAAATAGTCGGTGGTGATAAACTTATCATCCCCTTTTGCTGATGGAGCTGCACATGAACCCATTCAAAGGCCGGCATTTTCAGCGTGACATCATTCTGTGGGCCGTACGCTGGTACTGCAAATACGGCATCAGTTACCGTGAGCTGCAGGAGATGCTGGCTGAACGCGGAGTGAATGTCGATCACTCCACGATTTACCGCTGGGTTCAGCGTTATGCGCCTGAAATGGAAAAACGGCTGCGCTGGTACTGGCGTAACCCTTCCGATCTTTGCCCGTGGCACATGGATGAAACCTACGTGAAGGTCAATGGCCGCTGGGCGTATCTGTACCGGGCCGTCGACAGCCGGGGCCGCACTGTCGATTTTTATCTCTCCTCCCGTCGTAACAGCAAAGCTGCATACCGGTTTCTGGGTAAAATCCTCAACAACGTGAAGAAGTGGCAGATCCCGCGATTCATCAACACGGATAAAGCGCCCGCCTATGGTCGCGCGCTTGCTCTGCTCAAACGCGAAGGCCGGTGCCCGTCTGACGTTGAACACCGACAGATTAAGTACCGGAACAACGTGATTGAATGCGATCATGGCAAACTGAAACGGATAATCGGCGCCACGCTGGGATTTAAATCCATGAAGACGGCTTACGCCACCATCAAAGGTATTGAGGTGATGCGTGCACTACGCAAAGGCCAGGCCTCAGCATTTTATTATGGTGATCCCCTGGGCGAAATGCGCCTGGTAAGCAGAGTTTTTGAAATGTAAGGCCTTTGAATAAGACAAAAGGCTGCCTCATCGCTAACTTTGCAACAGTGCCCGTTTTTCCGATGTGCCGAAATGCCCGCTTACCAGGGTGTGCAGCTCATTCAGAATATAATCATACATCTGATAATGCGCTTTCCACGGCTCCTGTGTGGCATTGACATAAAACCCGGCACCCTGGCCGAGATCGTACTCTTTATCATCCGCCACCTGACTGCCGCGCGGACTGGTATCCGGCGCGACAATCACCAGGCCGTGTTCCGCTGCGTAACGCTGTGCCCCGGCTTTGGTGATAAAATTCTGCTCGTTGCAGGTCAGCCCGGAAAGCCAGTACAGCACAGGACATTTCTCTGTTTTTGCCTGCGGCGGCAGAAACACGGAAAAAGTCATCGGCGTGCCGGTCACCGCAGAGTGGTGACGCCAGACTTCCTGGCTGCCGCCGAAACAGACGTGATGTTCAATCCGTTCCATAGTATCTCCCTGAATACGTTATCAGTAATGAATGACTGTGCGGATGGATTTGCCGTCGTGCATCAAATCAAAAGCTTCATTGATTTTATCCAGTTCCATGGTGTGCGTGACAAACGGCGCCAGCTCGATTTTGCCGCTCATGGCATCTTCCACCATTCCCGGCAACTGGGTACGCCCTTTCACGCCGCCGAACGCCGTGCCTTTCCAGACCCGGCCGGTCACCAGCTGGAACGGACGGGTTGAAATCTCTTTTCCGGCACCCGCCACCCCGATAATTACCGACTGCCCCCAGCCACGGTGCGCACTTTCCAGCGCCGACCGCATCACATTGACATTGCCGATACATTCAAAGGTATGATCCACACCCCATTTGGTCATTTCGACCAGCACCTGCTGAACAGGTTTGTCATAATCATTGGGATTAATGCAGTCTGTGGCGCCGAACTGTTTTGCCAGCTCAAACTTGGATGGATTGGTATCGATGGCAAAGATGCGCCCCGCTTTTGCCTGACGTGCGCCCTGCACCACGGCCAGCCCGATACCGCCGAGGCCGAATACCGCCACAGAATCCCCTTCCTGTACCTTCGCGGTATTGTGTACCGCGCCGATCCCGGTGGTCACGCCGCAGCCGAGCAGGCAAACCTGCTCCGCATTGGCCTGCGGATTGATTTTCGCCAGTGATACTTCCGCCACAACGGTATATTCGCTGAATGTCGAGCAGCCCATATAGTGATAGAGCGGCTGACCGTTATACGAAAAACGGCTGGTGCCGTCCGGCATCACGCCTTTGCCCTGGGTTTCGCGGACGGCAACACAGAGGTTGGTTTTACCGGAGGTACAGAAATCACACTCGCCGCACTCGGCGGTGTACAGCGGGATCACATGGTCGCCCGGTTTCACACTGGTCACGCCCTCACCGACCTCAACCACCACCCCGGCACCTTCATGGCCGAGCACCACCGGGAACAGACCTTCCGGATCATCACCGGAAAGCGTGTAGGCATCGGTATGGCATACCCCGGTGTGACTGATTTTCACCAGCACTTCACCTTTCTTCGGCGGTGCCACATCAATTTCAACAATTTCAAGGGGTAAACCCGGCCCGAAGGCGACTGCTGCGCGTGATTTCATAACGGTTCCTCTGTGTCTGAGGCTTATCATGGCAGGCGATAAGCACGAATGCCGTCCACCATACCGCACAACAGCGCTGCCTGTATAGCGCCGGTCAGCAGGTGGCCGCCACCGGTGCCGGTTTTCTGATCAGCAGACAGATTGCCAGCAGCAGACCGTACAGTGCCGTGCCAATCAGCCACACCGTACCGTCCGCACTCTGCTGTGTCTGACTGAAAATAAAAGCAAACAGCAGCGGGCCCGCCACGCCGGTCAGATTGGTCAGGCTGACCAGCACACCCTGTAGTTTTCCCTGATTTGCCGCCGATGCCCCGGCAGAGATAATGCCCTGCAATGCAGGCAGTGCAATTCCGCCGCCTGCCAGCAGGATCAGGACCGGATACACCATCCATCCGGAAGTGATAGCAGACATCAGTAAAAACGCGGTGGCATCGGCAATAAATCCGGCGAAAATAATGGTTTTCTCACTCAGCCGTTTTGCCAGCGCCCCGGCAACCACCGCCTGAAACAGTGCATGCATCGCCCCGAGTCCCGCCAGTGAAAAACCGACCGCCGCGCTGTCCCAGGCAAAGCGGCTCTCCGTAAACAATACCCAGACAGTGGCCGGGATCTGCCCGATAAGCTGCGCGGTAAAAAAGACAAACAGCAACAGCGCCAGAGGTTTAAGCAGTGTGATAAAGCTGATACCTGCGCTTTCTTGTTTCTGCTCCGCCGGTTTTTCTTCTGTCTGTACCGCCGGTTTAAAGATAAAAAAGACCATCAGAAAGGTGCAGGCATTCAGTATTGCCGCAATGACAAACGGCAGATGCGGTGAGATATCCCCCGCCAGTCCGCCGATAGCCGGCCCGGCAATCAGCCCGGCACCAAAGGCCGCACCGAGACGGCCGAACCAGGCGGTACGCTCGCTGACCGCCGTGCTGTCCGCCACTACCGAAGCCGCAACCGCGCCGGTGGCACCAGTGATCCCGGAGATAATCCGCCCGAGATACAACATCCACAGCACATTGGACAGTGCCAGCAGTGTGTAATCAAACGCGGCACCCGCCAGGGATAACAGCAGCACCGGTCTGCGCCCCAGCTTATCTGACCATCTGCCCAGCAGCGGAGCAAAACAGACCTGCATCACCGCATACAGCGCCAGCAGAATGCCGTAATGGTTTGCCACATCCGCTTCCGGGAGATATTCCCGCAGCAGTGACGGTAATACCGGCATGATCAGACCAATTCCCATCGCGTCCAGCAGTGTAATCACCAGCGCGATGACAGCGGGTTTATTCATTTTTCAGATCCTGTGTTAATTCCCTATCATTGATAGAGTTGGAATATATCCCTATCAATGATAGAGTGTCAATCTGAAAATCGGAGGAGACGGTCATGGCACGGCTGAACAGAGAATCGGTTATTGATGCGGCACTGGAACTGCTGAATGAGACAGGGATTGACGGGCTGACGACCCGCAAGCTGGCGCAGAAGCTGGGAATAGAACAGCCGACACTTTACTGGCATGTGAAAAATAAACGGGCGTTACTGGATGCGCTGGCGGTGGAGATCCTGGCGCGTCATCATGATTATTCACTGCCTGCGGCGGGGGAATCCTGGCAGTCATTTCTGCGCAATAATGCAATGAGTTTCCGCCGGGCGCTGCTGCGTTACCGTGACGGGGCAAAAGTGCACCTCGGCACCCGCCCTGATGAAAAACAGTATGATACGGTGGAAACCCAGTTACGCTTTATGACAGAAAACGGCTTTTCACTGCGCGACGGGTTATATGCGATTTCAGCGGTCAGTCATTTTACCCTTGGTGCCGTACTGGAGCAGCAGGAGCATACTGCCGCCCTGACCGACCGCCCTGCAGCACCGGACGAAAACCTGCCGCCGCTATTGCGGGAAGCGCTGCAGATTATGGACAGTGATGATGGTGAGCAGGCCTTTCTGCATGGCCTGGAGAGCCTGATCCGGGGGTTTGAGGTGCAGCTTACGGCACTGTTGCAAATAGTCGGTGGTGATAAACTTATCATCCCCTTTTGCTGATGGAGCTGCACATGAACCCATTCAAAGGCCGGCATTTTCAGCGTGACATCATTCTGTGGGCCGTACGCTGGTACTGCAAATACGGCATCAGTTACCGTGAGCTGCAGGAGATGCTGGCTGAACGCGGAGTGAATGTCGATCACTCCACGATTTACCGCTGGGTTCAGCGTTATGCGCCTGAAATGGAAAAACGGCTGCGCTGGTACTGGCGTAACCCTTCCGATCTTTGCCCGTGGCACATGGATGAAACCTACGTGAAGGTCAATGGCCGCTGGGCGTATCTGTACCGGGCCGTCGACAGCCGGGGCCGCACTGTCGATTTTTATCTCTCCTCCCGTCGTAACAGCAAAGCTGCATACCGGTTTCTGGGTAAAATCCTCAACAACGTGAAGAAGTGGCAGATCCCGCGATTCATCAACACGGATAAAGCGCCCGCCTATGGTCGCGCGCTTGCTCTGCTCAAACGCGAAGGCCGGTGCCCGTCTGACGTTGAACACCGACAGATTAAGTACCGGAACAACGTGATTGAATGCGATCATGGCAAACTGAAACGGATAATCGGCGCCACGCTGGGATTTAAATCCATGAAGACGGCTTACGCCACCATCAAAGGTATTGAGGTGATGCGTGCACTACGCAAAGGCCAGGCCTCAGCATTTTATTATGGTGATCCCCTGGGCGAAATGCGCCTGGTAAGCAGAGTTTTTGAAATGTAAGGCCTTTGAATAAGACAAAAGGCTGCCTCATCGCTAACTTTGCAACAGTGCCTTCTGAAACGAAATTACAGATTACGGTTAAAATATAAAAAAAAGCCACCAATCCTGCCGGATACGGTGGCTTAAATACAGAATTAATTAATTTATTTCAGTATGTTATCACACATCAGCTGAAGTGTATTGATAAACCTTGCTGCATGAAAACCATCACAGACTGCATGATGAACCTGTACAGAAACAGGTAATAGTACGCGGTCACCTTCCTGCTGAAACTTTGCCATTGTAAAAACCGGGGAAAAATAATCATCATTTCCGGTGATATTCAGATTAAATCCGTCAAAACTCACCCAGGGTAACGATGATATATTCAGGTGATTCTCCGGTAAATTTCCCTGCGGAAACAACCTGGTATCATGCTGATATTCTGCTGTTACCGCGTTATAACCCGCCATAAACTCACTGAGATCCGGAAAATAACGGCAGGACAGTGCGGAGAATGTTTCGGTTTCTTTATGAAAGACAGTAAAGACCGGGTCTGACTGTTCCCAGTAAATCAGTTCATTATCTTTCATTGCCATCCGGAACTCCGGAAACTGATTAACAGCCCGGGAGATCAGGTAAATCATCAGCGGATAAAACTTATAACCGGTTTTCGCCAGTGCAGTACGCAAAGCGGTAATATCGAGTTTGGTGGTCAGGCTGAATCCGCATTTAATCTGCTGACGATAAAGGGCAAAATGTTCCCTGCGATTCCAGGTATTCAGGTCAATCCGGGTAAAATTCATGGTTATTCCTTCTGATTAATAGTGAAAAATATTAATAATCAGAAGGCAGTCTGGTTGTCTCAATGGGTAACATTCCGTCCTCCGTAAGCTGTCTGGTATTCAGTAATAATACCCGATACGGGCTTAATCTGTATTAAGCCCGGTTTTATTTATTCCGGCCACTCATCCGCAAATACATAGCGGATCAGTTCTGCGGATTCACGGGGCGGTGCTCTCAGCACATCCGCCATTAAATCAATTTCCATCTGACAGGTTTGCAGCTTGTCTTCCGCCAGCACATACGGATCATCCGTCAGGAAACTATCGCCGTATTTATCCACCGACCCCTGTATTTGTGCCGAAAATAATGACTGAATTTCATCAGCGGAATAATGCGCAACCGGAGCCCCTTCACCGGCTGAATTCACCAGATCCAGCAACGCTCTGTTACCGATAATAAAGTCACGGTACCCGGCGGAAGCCTTTTTCATATCCGGCGGGCCAGACACTTCCGGATGCAGCACACGAAAGCAGAAGTCACCGGAGGTATCCTGCGCCAGTGCTTTCTGCAAAAATTCCAGCCGCATTTTCCCGTAATTAATCACCGCGTCATCCCCCGCGAGATAAAGCAGTTTTTTAATATTTTCGGTGGCCCACTGTTGCAGGCGCATATAGTACTCTAAACAGGGCACTGTTGCAAATAGTCGGTGGTGATAAACTTATCATCCCCTTTTGCTGATGGAGCTGCACATGAACCCATTCAAAGGCCGGCATTTTCAGCGTGACATCATTCTGTGGGCCGTACGCTGGTACTGCAAATACGGCATCAGTTACCGTGAGCTGCAGGAGATGCTGGCTGAACGCGGAGTGAATGTCGATCACTCCACGATTTACCGCTGGGTTCAGCGTTATGCGCCTGAAATGGAAA
Source organism: Citrobacter freundii complex sp. CFNIH9 (assembly GCF_002903305.1). Taxonomy (NCBI): domain Bacteria; kingdom Pseudomonadati; phylum Pseudomonadota; class Gammaproteobacteria; order Enterobacterales; family Enterobacteriaceae; genus Citrobacter; species Citrobacter freundii complex sp. CFNIH9. The sequence goes on from NZ_CP026241.1 coordinate 173,831, forward strand.
AACGGCTGCGCTGGTACTGGCGTAACCCTTCCGATCTTTGCCCGTGGCACATGGATGAAACCTACGTGAAGGTCAATGGCCGCTGGGCGTATCTGTACCGGGCCGTCGACAGCCGGGGCCGCACTGTCGATTTTTATCTCTCCTCCCGTCGTAACAGCAAAGCTGCATACCGGTTTCTGGGTAAAATCCTCAACAACGTGAAGAAGTGGCAGATCCCGCGATTCATCAACACGGATAAAGCGCCCGCCTATGGTCGCGCGCTTGCTCTGCTCAAACGCGAAGGCCGGTGCCCGTCTGACGTTGAACACCGACAGATTAAGTACCGGAACAACGTGATTGAATGCGATCATGGCAAACTGAAACGGATAATCGGCGCCACGCTGGGATTTAAATCCATGAAGACGGCTTACGCCACCATCAAAGGTATTGAGGTGATGCGTGCACTACGCAAAGGCCAGGCCTCAGCATTTTATTATGGTGATCCCCTGGGCGAAATGCGCCTGGTAAGCAGAGTTTTTGAAATGTAAGGCCTTTGAATAAGACAAAAGGCTGCCTCATCGCTAACTTTGCAACAGTGCCGCGCGACGAGCAGCAGCACCAGGAGCAGAAGCACGTCGAGAAAAAGCAACAGCAGATCGAGCAGCGCCCACGGCGGGCCGCTCGCATCGGATAAGTCGAAAAATCCGGCTAAAGTGGCCGAGCTGCACATCAGGCCGCGCGGTTTTCCTCCCTGATCGCCGGCGCGGTTTCTTCCTCCCTGAACCGCATGCAGACTTGCCGCCTCGGACACCCCGAGGCGGTTTTTTTTCGCCTCGCTCGAGCATCGCCGCATCCGACGATGCCGAGACGACCAGGCCGCGCACGTCGAGCTGCAGCATCGCCATTGCCGACGATGGCACCAGGTCGCCGGCGGTGGCCACCGACCTCGAGCTCGCATCGCCACATCCGACGATGCGCGCCGGCGTCGACCATCGCCAGGTCTGACGATGGCGGCCGCCCTGCCCTGGATCTCGCATCGCCATTTCTGGCGATGAGATCCACGGAGCGGCCATTTAGACCCGCCAATAACGACCCGGCCAAGATAAATCGCATGACGGCCTTTTTGGCCGGGGGTAGCATGACCGGACACTTTGCGTATGCCCAAAGGAGCCCGCAAGTATGCGCAGGACGAAGCCAGTAGCCGCGCCGATGGTGGCGCGGGTCTATCTGCGCGTCAGCACCGACGCGCAGGACTTGGAACGCCAAGAGGCGATCACTACGGCCGCGAAGGCCGCCGGCTACTACGTCGCCGGCATCTACCGTGAGAAGGCATCCGGCGCACGCGCCGACCGGCCTGAGCTGCTGCGCATGATCGGCGACCTACAGCCCGGCGAGGTGGTCATTGCCGAGAAGATCGACCGCATCAGCCGCCTACCTTTGCCCGAGGCCGAGCGCCTGGTGGCCTCGATACAGGCCAAAGGCGCAAGCCTGGCCGTCCCTGGCGTGGTCGATCTATCCGACCTGGCGGCCGAGGCCCAGGGCGTCGCCAAGATCGTGCTGGAAGCCGTGCAGATCATGCTTTTTCGCCTGGCCTTGCAGATGGCCCGCGACGACTACGAGGACAGGCGCGAACGCCAGCGCCAAGGCATTGAGTTGGCCCGCCAGGCCGGGCGGTACAAGGGCCGCCGTGCTGATCCGAAGCGCCGCGCCCAAGTTGTCGCGCTGCGCAAGTCCGGCTACAGCATCAACAAGACCGCCGAGCTGGCCGGGTACAGTGCGGCCCAGGTGAAACGGATATGGGCCGAGGTCAGCCAGGCCGAAGCGAAGCAGCACGGCGCGTTCGTGGAGGACGCATTGACGGAAGCCGATGCCCTGGCCGCTGTCGGCCAGGATGAGCGCCAGGAGGAAAGGGCATGAAGAAGCCGAACCAAGACGACGAGCCGTTTTTCATCACCGAGGAGATTGCGGCCGAAATGATCGCCGGCGGCTATGAGTTCGAGCTGCCGCCCATTCCTTGCACCATCCGCCTACGCGACGTGCTGGAGCGCATGACCGATGCTGAGCTAGCATTGCAGCCGGGCGAGATCGCCGACCAGGAGCGTGAACGCTGCCGGCGCAAGCCGTGTTCAACCTCATGATCTGGTCATGGTATTTTTCATGGCACTGAGCCTGATAGTTCTTGCAAATTGTTGTCACTAAAGGGTTTTGTGTGCTTGTTTACAATCGAGTGGGAGTGACGGGCACTGGCTGGCAATGTCTAGCAACGGCAGGCATTTCGGCTGAGGGTAAAAGAACTTTCCGCTAAGCGATAGACTGTATGTAAACACAGTATTGCAAGGACGCGGAACATGCCTCATGTGGCGGCCAGGACGGCCAGCCGGGATCGGGATACTGGTCGTTACCAGAGCCACCGACCCGAGCAAACCCTTCTCTATCAGATCGTTGACGAGTATTACCCGGCATTCGCTGCGCTTATGGCAGAGCAGGGAAAGGAATTGCCGGGCTATGTGCAACGGGAATTTGAAGAATTTCTCCAATGCGGGCGGCTGGAGCATGGCTTTCTACGGGTTCGCTGCGAGTCTTGCCACGCCGAGCACCTGGTCGCTTTCAGCTGTAAGCGTCGCGGTTTCTGCCCGAGCTGTGGGGCGCGGCGGATGGCCGAAAGTGCCGCCTTGCTGGTTGATGAAGTACTGCCTGAACAACCCATGCGTCAGTGGGTGTTGAGCTTCCCGTTTCAGCTGCGTTTCCTGTTTGCCAGCCGGCCCGAGATCATGGGGTGGGTGCTGGGCATCGTTTACCGCGTCATTGCCACGCACCTGGTCAAGAAAGCGGGCCATACCCACCAAGTGGCCAAGACGGGCGCGGTCACCCTGATCCAGCGTTTTGGATCGGCGCTCAATCTGAATGTTCACTTCCACATGCTGTTTCTCGACGGTGTGTATGTCGAGCAATCCCACGGCTCAGCGCGTTTCCGCTGGGTCAAGGCGCCGACCAGCCCAGAGCTCACCCAGCTGACGCACACCATCGCCCACCGGGTGGGTCGCTATCTGGAACGGCAAGGCCTGCTGGAACGGGATGTCGAAAACAGCTATCTGGCCTCGGATGCGGTGGATGACGACCCGATGACACCCCTGCTGGGGCACTCGATCACTTACCGTATCGCTGTCGGTTCACAGGCGGGGCGAAAGGTGTTCACTTTGCAAACTCTGCCGACCAGTGGTGATCCGTTCGGTGACGGGATTGGCAAGGTAGCCGGGTCCAGCCTGCACGCCGGCGTGGCGGCCAGGGCCGATGAACGCAAGAAGCTCGAACGGCTGTGCCGGTACATCAGCCGCCCGGCGGTATCCGAGAAGCGGCTGTCGTTAACACGAGGCGGCAACGTGCGCTACCAGCTCAAGACGCCGTACCGGGACGGCACCACGCACGTCATTTTCGAACCATTGGATTTCATTGCAAGGCTGGCCGCCCTGGTACCGAAGCCCAGAGTCAACCTAACCCGCTTCCACGGGGTGTTCGCACCCAACAGTCGGCACCGGGCGTTGGTCACGCCGGCAAAACGGGGCAGGGGCAACAAGGTCAGGGTGGCTGATGAACCGGCAACACCAGCACAACGGCGAGCGTCGATGACATGGGCGCAACGGCTCAAGCGTGTTTTCAATATCGACATCGAGACCTGCAGCGGCTGCGGCGGCGCCATGAAAGTCATCGCCTGCATTGAAGACCCTATAGTGATCAAGCAGATCCTTGATCACCTGAAGCACAAAGCCGAAACCAGCGGGACCAGGGCGTTACCCGAAAGCCGGGCGCCACCGGCTGAGCTGCTCCTGGGTCTGTTTGACTGACGAGCCTGAAGGCCAACGATACCAATCAAAATGCTGCGTTCACAGCGCCGCGGCAGGGATCCGCCGTGCTGGTTGTCGGAAAAGGAGCCGCTAGTGGGAAAGAGGAGGGTAAATTTTCAGCGTTGCTGGCTCCCCGTCAGCCGGATTGGGTTGCATCGCAGGGGTGTCGAAAGAGTCAACTGCGGTCCAAAGCTGTTGGACTTGGGTGAAAAGGGCGTTTATTCTTCCTATACGTTGTCGGCAGCGGGCCAAAAAGGAATACGTCCATGCCCATCGAGGTGAAACCGGCTGTGAGCGCGGGTTCAAGCATATAGCCCGACAGGCGCGTATCCTTGCCGATCACGACACGATGGCGGTGGTCACCGCGACGAAAGACACGGCCAGCCGCCATGCCGACGCGCAAGGCGGTTTCCGCCGTCATCGCGCCTTCGTTGGCTTTGCCACGAATACCGTCTGTGCCGAAATATTTGCGCACCATAAGGTCGATTATCCTGTCGTCGGGTCGCCCTCAAAGGGGACATGCCTGCTGAACCGCGAATATAGAGAAATATCCCGAATGTGCAGTTAACGAATTCTTGCGGTTTCTTTCAGCGCCGCCAATACCGCCAGCCCGTCGCGCAAGGGGCGCGGCTCGTGTGTGCGGATGAAGTCAGCTCCACCTGCGGCGGCGGCAAGCTCTGCAGCGAGTGTCGCGGCCCCGACATCCCCCGGACCACGGCCTGTGAGCGCGCGCAGAAAGGATTTGCGCGAAACAGACAGAAGCACCGGCAAATCGAAGCGCAGCCGCAATTCATCGAACCGCGCCAGCACCGAGAGCGAGGTTTCGGGAGCAGCCCCCAGAAAAAACCCCATGCCGGGATCAAGGACAAGGCGGTTGCGTTTGATACCGGCACCCGTCAGCGCCGCGATGCGCGCGTCAAAGAACGCCGCAATGTGATCCATGATGTCGCCAGCGGGTGCCTCGCGCCGATCTGCCTGCCCGTCTTGCACCGAATGCATAACGACGAGTTTGGCAGATGATTTCGCCAATTGCGGATAGAACGCAGCGTCTGGAAAACCGCGAATATCATTGAGATAGGCCACACCACGCGACAAGGCATAGGCTTGCGTCGCGGGTTGATAACTGTCGAGCGAGACGGGAATGCCATCTGCCTTGAGCGCGTCCAGCACCGGCGCGATACGCGCGATTTCTGTGTCGGACGAAACAGGCGCGGCGTCGGGATTGCTGGATGCCGGACCGAGGTCGATCACATCTGCCCCCTCGGCCATCAGCTTACGCGCCTGCGCAATGGCTGCGTCTGGCGCCAGATACCGGCCTCCATCGGAGAAACTGTCCGAGGTTATGTTGACGATGCCGAAAATGATGAGCGATTTATTCATGGGGGCTTCTATAATAATAATAATCGAGCATGAGTCTCATACGGATGCTCGGGTCGAAAGGGAATCCCCAGGCGAGTAACCTGTTTGCGGTGATCCATTAGCTGCAGGAGCAGAATAGCATACATCTGGAAGCAAAGCCAGGAAAGCGGCCTATGGAGCTGTGCGGCAGCGCTCAGTAGGCAATTTTTCAAAATATTGTTAAGCCTTTTCTGAGCATGGTATTTTTCATGGTATTACCAATTAGCAGGAAAATAAGCCATTGAATATAAAAGATAAAAATGTCTTGTTTACAATAGAGTGGGTATCGGAGACGAAGAAGGACAAGGTACATGCTGACCGATACCAAGCTGCGCAATCTCAAGCCCAGGGACAAACTCTACAAAGTGAATGACCGGGAAGGTCTCTATGTGGGGGTCGCCTCAGAAAACGGAATCTATGGTCACTCCCGTTTTTGCAACACCGATTTTGACGACAAGTTGGCTTGCTTGAATCTATCCGGCGTCTGAATGGGATTTTATTCCCGCGCCTCGATGAGTTCCGCGCCTGATGAACCTCCAGAAAATATACGGCTTCAATGAGCCTTTCCGTTTTACAGGTTCCTCAACAGGCCGGTGGGCCGTTAGTATCATCAATATCAGTATTCGCAAAACCAGATGAATGATTGTTTAAACTGGTGTATTTCTGCCTTTATGCTTCGTAAGTTTGCTGTCGCGCCGTCAGTGCCCAGGCTATTCTGGCCAGCTTGTTTGCCAGAGCACAGGTGACGACAAAGTTGCTTTTCCGACACAACAACTCCCTGACCCAGTCGGCCAACTTGCCAGACTGGTGTTCCAGTTTTTGTATGAATACCCTGGCACACTGAACCAACAAAGTTCGGATCTTTTTGTTGCCCCGCTTGCTAATCCCTAACAATGTCGTCCGACCTCCCGTGCTGTACTGTCGGGGTACCAGCCCTGTTGCCGCCGCAAAGTCACGGCTGCTGGCGTACTGCTTCCCGTCGCCAATCTCAGTTGAAATAGTACTGGCAGTCAGCGTTCCAACGCAGGGAATACTCAGCAAGCGCTGTCCAACCTCATCTTCGTCCAACTTTCGTTTCAACTGAGATTCCAGATCTTTAATCTGCTCAACAAGATAGTGATAATGCTGTTGTAATTTCAGCAGTAACTGGCTGAGATAAAGAGGCAAACTACTGTCCTCAAGAAGGGTACTCAGTCGACTAATAACGGCAGCACCTCGCGGAACGCTGATACCAAATTCCAGCAGAAAAGCATGCATCTGATTAGTTGTTTTCACCTTATCCTGAACCAGGGATTCACGGACACGATGCAGAGCTCGCATTGCCTGCTGAGATTCGGTTCTGGGCTGCACGAAACGCATAGATGGACGTGATGCTGCTTCACAGATAGCTTCAGCATCAACGAAGTCATTTTTGTTGCTTTTAACGAATGGGCGGACAAATTGCGGTGATATCAGCTTTGGAAAATGCCCTAACTCTTCCAGCTTGCGTGCCATAAAGTGAGAACCGCCACAGGCTTCCATCGCGATGGTTGTTGCCGGGCATGTCGCCAGAAATTCGATTAGCTTTGGTCGGGTGAATTTTTTACGGTAAACGGCCTTCCCACGATGATCCTGACAATGAATATGGAAAGAGTTCTTACCCAGATCGATACCAATAAGCGCAATGTTTTCCATGATGGTTCTCCGAATGAAAGCCTGTCCTCAGCATAGTACTGGGAAGGAGGGAGTGACCATCTCATTAAATAAAGCACGCTAAGCCGGTTGCAGCGGTCGTAGCGGCCTGAACTTGCCCGCGCCGATCTTGGCGCTGCTGCGCCAGAGGTAATCGCCGGTGAGGTTGATGTGCTCCCAACCGAGCGGCGACAGGTACTGCAACAGCGCGTCATCAACGGCATGGCCGTTGCCACGCAGCGCGTGCGCAGCCCGTTCCAGATAGACCGTGTTCCACAACACGACGGCAGCCGTTACCAGATTGAGGCCGCTAGCCCGGTAGCGCTGCTGCTCGAAACTGCGGTCGCGGATTTCACCCAGGCGGTTGAAAAACACTGCCCTGGCCAGCGCATTGCGCGCCTCGCCCTTGTTCAGGCCGGCATGCACGCGGCGGCGCAGTTCCACGCTTTGCAGCCAGTCCAGGATGAACAGCGTGCGCTCGATGCGGCCCAGCTCGCGGAGCGCCACGGCCAGGCCGTTCTGGCGTGGGTAGCTGCCGAGCTTTCGGAGCATCAGGGAGGCCGTCACCGTGCCCTGCTTGATCGAGGTGGCCAGCCGCAGGATTTCGTCCCAATGGGCGCGGACGTGCTTGATGTTGAGCGTGCCGCCGATCATGGGTTTCAGCGCGTCATAGGCGGCGTCGCCCTTCGGGATGTAGAGCTTGGTGTCGCCCAGGTCGCGGATGCGCGGCGCGAAGCGGAAGCCCAGGAGGTGCATCAGGGCGAAGACGTGATCGGTGAAGCCCGCCGTGTCGGTGTAATGCTCCTCGATCCGCAAGTCGGACTCGTGGTACAGCAGGCCGTCGAGCACGTAGGTCGAATCGCGCACGCCGACGTTCACGACCTTGGTGTGAAATGGCGCGTACTGGTCAGAAATGTGGGTGTAGAACGTCCGCCCTGGGCTGCTCCCGTATTTCGGGTTGATGTGGCCGGTGCTCTCGGCCTTGCTGCCGGTGCGGAAGTTCTGGCCGTCCGACGATGAGGTGGTGCCGTCGCCCCAGTGCTCGGCGAAGGGATGGCGGAACTGTGCGTTGACCAGATCGGCCAGCGCCGCCCCGTAGGTTTCGTCGCGGATGTGCCAGGCTTGCAGCCAAGCCAGCTTGGCGTAGGTCGTGCCGGGGCAAGACTCCGCCATCTTGGTCAGGCCCAGGTTGATCGCGTCGGCGAGGATCGTGGTCAGCAACAGGTTCTTGTCTTTGGCCGGGTCGCCCGATTTCAGATGCGCGAAATGCCGAGTGAAGCCCGTCCATTCGTCCACCTCCAGCAGCAGTTCGGTGATCTTGACGTGCGGCAGGATCATTGCCGTCTGGTCGATCAGCGCTTGGGCGGTGTCGGGTACCGCCGCGTCGAGCGGCGTGATCTTCAAGCCTGACTCGGTGATGATGGCGTCCGGCAGCTCGTTGGCCGTCGCCATACGGTTGACGGTGGCAAGCTGTGTTTCCAGCAGCGTCAGCCGGTCGTTCAGGTACCGGTTGCAGTCGGTGGCCACGGCCAGCGGCAATTCGCTGGCCTGCTTGAGGCTGGCGAATTTCGCGGGCGGCACCAGGTAGTCCTCGAAGTCCTTGAACTGGCGCGACCCCTGCACCCAGATGTCGCCGGAACGCAACGCGTTCTTCATCTCCGACAGCGCGCACAGTTCGTAGTAGCGCCGGTCGATGCCGGTGTCGGTCATGACCAGCTTCTGCCAGCGCGGCTTGATGAACTCGGTCGGCGCGTCGGCGGGCACCTTGCGGGCGTTGTCGCTGTTCATGCCGCGCAGCACCTCGATGGCGTCGAGCACGTCCTTCGCGGCGGGAGCGGCCCGCAGCTTGAGCACGGCAAGGAATTCCGGCGCGTAGCGGCGCAGCGTGGCGTAGCTTTCGCCGATGCGGTGCAGGAAATCGAAGTCCTCGGGCTGCGCAAGCTTCTGCGCTTCGGTGACGCTCTCGGCGAAGGCATCCCAGGACATGACGGCCTCGATGGCGGCGAACGGATCGCGGCCCGCCTGCTTGGCCTCGATCAGCGCCTGGCCGATGCGGCCGAACAGCCGCACCTTGGCGTTGATCGCCTTGCCGGACGCCTGGAATTGCTGCTGATGCTTGTTCTTGGCGGCGTTGAACAGCTTGCCCAGGATGCGGTCGTGCAGGTCGATGATTTCGTCGGTGACGGTGGCCATGCCCTCGATGGCAAGCGCCACCAGGGTGGCATAGCGTCGCTGCGCCTCGAACTTGGCCAGGTCGGCGGGCGTCATCTGGCCACCCTCACGGGCGATCTTGAGCAGGCGGTTCTGGTGCACCGACCGCTCGATGCCAGAAGGCAGGTCGAGCGCCTGCCACGCTTTGAGGCGTTCGATGTGTTCCAGCATGTGCCGCGAATTCGGTTTGACGGGCGATTGGCGCAGCCAGGCCAGCCAGGTCGTTTTGCCGTTGTCCCGACGCTTGAGCAGATCGTCGAGGCGGCGGCGATGCGCGTCCGACAGCGGTTCGGCCAAGGCATCGTAGATGCGCCGGTTGGCGCGGGTGATTGCTTCGGCGCTCGCCCGCTCGACGGCGTTGAGGGCAGGCAGAATGACCGACTGCTGCCGCAGGTGCTCGATCAAGGTGCTGGCCAGCACGATGCCCTTGTCGGTCTGCAAGGCCATCTCGGTCAGCAACTGGACGGCCTGCCGGTAGTGGCCCATGGTAAAGGGCTGGAAGCCGAACACCGTTTGCAGTTCGACCAGGTGCTCGCGCCGGGTCTGCTCCCGCTGCCCGTATTCGTCCCAGCTTTCGACGCTGACCTTGAGCTGGTCGGCGACCAGTTTCAACAAGGGCGGAAACGGCGGCTCATCGACGCCCAGGATGACACCAGGAAAGCGCAGGTAACAGAGCTGCACGGCGAAGCCCAGCCGGTTGGCCGGGCCGCGCCGCTGCCGGATGATGGAGAGGTCGGTTTCGCTGAACGTGTAGTGACGGATCAACTCATCCTTGGTGTCCGGCAACGCCAGCAGGCTTTCGCGCTCGGCGGCGGACAGGATTGAACGACGTGGCATATTTACTGATCCGTTCTCAAGTATTGATACAGGGTTTCGCGACTGATTCCGAATTCACGAGCCAGCTTGGTCTTTTGCTCGCCAGCCTCGACACGTTGGCGCAGTTCGGCAATACGCTCAGACGACAGGGATTTCTTCCTGCCACGGTAGGCCCCGCGCTGCTTGGCGAGCGCGATGCCCTCGCGCTGCCGCTCGCGGATCAAGGCGCGTTCGAACTCGGCGAACGCGCCCATTACCGACAGCATCAGGTTCGCCATCGGCGAGTCCTCGCCGGTGAAGGTCAAATGCTCCTTAAGGAACTCGATGCGTACGCCGCGCTGGGTGAGGCCCTGCACCAGGCGGCGCAGGTCGTCGAGGTTGCGCGCCAGACGATCCATGCTGTGCACCACGACCGTGTCGCCTTCGCGCACGAAGGCGAGCAGCCGTTCCAGTTCGGGCCGCCGTGTGTCCTTGCCCGACGCCTTGTCGGTGAACACTTTATCCACCTGGATCTGTTCGAGCTGCCGTTCTGGGTTCTGGTCGAAGCTGCTGACGCGGACGTAACCGATGCGCTGACCGTGCAAGGGGCACTGTTGCAAAGTTAGCGATGAGGCAGCCTTTTGTCTTATTCAAAGGCCTTACATTTCAAAAACTCTGCTTACCAGGCGCATTTCGCCCAGGGGATCACCATAATAAAATGCTGAGGCCTGGCCTTTGCGTAGTGCACGCATCACCTCAATACCTTTGATGGTGGCGTAAGCCGTCTTCATGGATTTAAATCCCAGCGTGGCGCCGATTATCCGTTTCAGTTTGCCATGATCGCATTCAATCACGTTGTTCCGGTACTTAATCTGTCGGTGTTCAACGTCAGACGGGCACCGGCCTTCGCGTTTGAGCAGAGCAAGCGCGCGACCATAGGCGGGCGCTTTATCCGTGTTGATGAATCGCGGGATCTGCCACTTCTTCACGTTGTTGAGGATTTTACCCAGAAACCGGTATGCAGCTTTGCTGTTACGACGGGAGGAGAGATAAAAATCGACAGTGCGGCCCCGGCTGTCGACGGCCCGGTACAGATACGCCCAGCGGCCATTGACCTTCACGTAGGTTTCATCCATGTGCCACGGGCAAAGATCGGAAGGGTTACGCCAGTACCAGCGCAGCCGTTTTTCCATTTCAGGCGCATAACGCTGAACCCAGCGGTAAATCGTGGAGTGATCGACATTCACTCCGCGTTCAGCCAGCATCTCCTGCAGCTCACGGTAACTGATGCCGTATTTGCAGTACCAGCGTACGGCCCACAGAATGATGTCACGCTGAAAATGCCGGCCTTTGAATGGGTTCATGTGCAGCTCCATCAGCAAAAGGGGATGATAAGTTTATCACCACCGACTATTTGCAACAGTGCCAATTTTATTACCAGGAACCACAACACTCTCCAGAGTGATCACCGAAATCCGCGAACGAGCAGCAAACCGTCTTTGGCAAAGATTACTGGCATTGCCCAATGATGAACAGAAACGACAACTGGATGAATTACTGAGCTTTAGTGAAGGTCAGAGAGTATCCATGTTCGAGCAACTGAAAAAAGGTCCTGTGACAGTCAGTAGTCCTGCATTTAACGATGCACTTGATCGTTATAACAAATTGCACCAACTGGGTTTTCAGCAACTTGATTTTACAGGCCTTCCACCGGCTCAGCTAAAAAGTCTTGCTCGCTATGCCAATGTAACCTCGGTAAAAAAGATAGTTCGTATCCCCATGAAGAAACGTACAGCGATACTTATTGCCTTTGTTAAATCATTGGAGGTCATTGCGCTGGATGAAGCCATCGATGTTTTGGATATGCTAATCACTAATATTGCGGGAGAGGCTAAAAAAGCAGGGCAAAAGAAGCGGTTGAGGACGTTGAAGGATTTGGACCGCTCTTCGTTGATACTGGCAAAAGCCTGTGCACTCCTGCTGGATGAGGTAACTGATGATTCCCACCTCCGAAAATCAATTTTTTCCTGCATTTCCAAAGAAAGACTGGCTGAGTCGGTAAAAATGGTCAATGAGTTGGCCCGACCGGCAGACAATAATTTCCAAGATGAAATGATTGAACAATATGGGCGCGTTCGCCGTTTTCTACCCAGAGTTCTTCGGGAATTAACTTTTCTGGCCGCCCCGGCGGGAGAACATACTCTGGCAGCTTTTAACTATTTATCGTCGCTAGGCGCTTCAAGAAAGCACATCCTTGACGATGCTCCAAAAAATATTATTACCGGCCCCTGGAAGCGTTTGGTTTTTGACGAAGAAGGCCGAGTAAGACGGCCTGGCTATTCACTATGTCTACTTGAGCGGTTTCAGGATGCATTAAGGCGGCGGGATATTTATCTTGAGAATAGCGATCGTTGGGGAGATCCACGGTCAAAGCTATTACAAGGGACAGAATGGCAAGCTCAACGCGTCTCTGTCTGTCGAGCATTAGGCCACCCTGTCAATGCTCAGCAGGCAACAGAAAAGCTTGCTCAGCAGTTAGATTTTGCCTGGAAAGCGGTAGCTGATAGCTTTGATGATAATGCGTCAGTCCATATCGAATACGGGGGGAAACATCCTACGTTGACTATCAGCAGCCTAGAGAAACTGGATGAATCACCAAGTCTGATAGCTCTCAACAGACAAGTCAGAGGTCTTTTACCTTTGGTGGATCTGACTGAGCTCTTACTGGAAATCAATGCCCATACAGGATTTGCCGAAGAATTTACTCATGTCAGCGAGTCTAATGCGCGAGCGAAAGATCTGCATATCAGCATTTGTGCTGTATTACTGGCAGAAGCCTGCAACATTGGCTTTGAACCATTAATTAAGCACAATATTCCATCATTAACCCGGCATCGTCTTAGTTGGGTGAAACAAAATTATTTTCGGTCAGAAACCCTTATCAAAGCGAATGCTCGCCTGGTTGATTACCAGGCTACGCTCAGTCTCGCTCAGCGATGGGGTGGTGGAGAGGTCGCATCTGCTGATGGTATGCGTTTTGTTACGCCAGTAAAAACGATTAACGCCGGACCCAATAGAAAATACTTTGGCTCTGATCGTGGAATTACCTGGTACAACTTTATCTCCGATCAGTTTTCTGGTTTTCACGGCATTGTTGTCCCAGGTACGTTGAGAGACTCAATCTTTGTTCTGGAGGGTTTACTTGAACAGCAAACGGGGTTAAATCCACAGGAAATTATGACTGATACAGCAGGTGCCAGTGATTTGATATTCGGTCTGTTCTGGTTGTTGGGATACCAGTTTTCCCCACGTCTGGCGGATGCCGGAGATGCCGTTTTCTGGCGAGTGGATAAAAATGCGAATTACGGCCCTCTCGATGAATTGGCCCGTGGTTGCATCAATCTAGCACTGATTGAGGCTAACTGGGACGATATGATGCGGATTGCGGGTTCTCTTAAATTGGGAACTGTACAAGCATCAGAGCTAATCCGTAGTTTATTGAAGAGCACGCGCCCGTCTAGTTTGGCGCAGGCCATCATTGAAGCTGGGCGAATAAATAAAACGCTATACCTGCTGAATTATATTGATGATGAAGATTATCGTCGCCGAATACTAACGCAACTAAACCGGGGTGAAGGGAGACACAGTGTGGCTCGCGCCATTTGCCATGGTCAACGTGGTGAAATCAGAAAACGCTATCGCGAAGGGCAAGAGGATCAACTTGGATCATTGGGACTGGTAACAAATACTGTTGTTTTATGGAATACGCTGTATATGCAGGAAGCCCTTGGACATATTAATACAGATAGCCAGCCTACTGAAATTAACGAAGAAGATATATCCAGATTATCACCGCTGATGCACGGTCATATCAATATGTTAGGGCATTACTCATTCACCTTGTCTGAAAACGTGATGAATGGTGAATTAAGGCCTTTAAATCAACATGTTAATGAATATGTAGACTCTTAGCGTAGGTTTTCGCCCCATTGGACCTCAAACCCCTAACGTAGTGGTCTCCAAGAACATTCAGGACTGATCCCAGGCGTCGATGGTCAAGACCTGATCGGCAGGACAGGCGGCTACGCGGTCGGGAACTGGATGGTGTTCAGTCTCATGCCGACCCCATTCGATTGATCGCGTCGCTTGCGGCACGCTGCGACGCAAGGAGGTTTGCGACCTGGTTTAGCAGCCGTGTCCGCTGCATGTCTGTTACCTATCTCCCCGACCGCTCATTGGACCAACTCCAGAGATTGGGCTCTATCGCTCAGCCAATACGAAACCGGCATTGGCTGATGCCACAACCGAGACTAACACAAATGGCTCGGTACCTGTATTTCGCGCCCCGTGCACTTGGCCCGGTCTTGCCACGGCTATCTCACCTTCCCTGAGGGCACGAACAATCCCATTGCCCTGAAAGTAATCAGCCATTCCCGACAAAACAGTCCACGTGTCTTGGCCGTGAGGATGAATGTGAGCCGCAATTTCCTGCCCGGGATGGACATGCCAAACCACGATAATTGAGTCTCGGGTTTCAAGCACAACGGAACGAATAGGCTCGCCTTCGGACGGCTGAACATACTCGGCTACAGAAAATATTCTCGATTCAACAGTCATCGGAGATCCCTCTTTCACAGTGCCCCCAGACAGGCTGGATATGAGTTCTAACTCGAATTTGAACGGGAGGCTGGTCGTGCGGTCGTGCAGTTGCCGATGAGCGTGTCGGCTGCTGCTTCCTTGCCCACCAGCGAACCAGACGGTCGCATGCGCATCCTTTCTTATCGAAACTCGTTGAGATGATATGCAATCAAGAATAGAATTTCAAGAACTATTTTCGAGAATCGCAATGCCTTGATTCCCGTGCCGCGCCGGTTGCCTTGGCGGGCTTGTCACAAACCTACGTTTTCAAGAAGAAGGAAACCGCATGCCCCGCCGTTCGATCCTCTCCGCCGCCGAGCGCGAAAGCCGGCACTGTTGCAAAGTTAGCGATGAGGCAGCCTTTTGTCTTATTCAAAGGCCTTACATTTCAAAAACTCTGCTTACCAGGCGCATTTCGCCCAGGGGATCACCATAATAAAATGCTGAGGCCTGGCCTTTGCGTAGTGCACGCATCACCTCAATACCTTTGATGGTGGCGTAAGCCGTCTTCATGGATTTAAATCCCAGCGTGGCGTCGATTATCCGTTTCAGTTTGCCATGATCGCATTCAATCACGTTGTTCCGGTACTTAATCTGTCGGTGTTCAACGTCAGACGGGCACCGGCCTTCGCGTTTGAGCAGAGCAAGCGCGCGACCATAGGCGGGCGCTTTATCCGTGTTGATGAATCGCGGGATCTGCCACTTCTTCACGTTGTTGAGGATTTTACCCAGAAACCGGTATGCAGCTTTGCTGTTACGACGGGAGGAGAGATAAAAATCGACAGTGCGGCCCCGGCTGTCGACGGCCCGGTACAGATACGCCCAGCGGCCATTGACCTTCACGTAGGTTTCATCCATGTGCCACGGGCAAAGATCGGAAGGGTTACGCCAGTACCAGCGCAGCCGTTTTTCCATTTCAGGCGCATAACGCTGAACCCAGCGGTAAATCGTGGAGTGATCGACATTCACTCCGCGTTCAGCCAGCATCTCCTGCAGCTCACGGTAACTGATGCCGTATTTGCAGTACCAGCGTACGGCCCACAGAATGATGTCACGCTGAAAATGCCGGCCTTTGAATGGGTTCATGTGCAGCTCCATCAGCAAAAGGGGATGATAAGTTTATCACCACCGACTATTTGCAACAGTGCCTTTATATTCAGGAGGCACTGGCATGGACAAGAGAGTGATATTTGCGGTTGCCGGCTCGGGCAAGACCACGCTGCTGATACGACGGTTGAGTGAGGACCGGAGGACGCTGCTCCTGACCTTCACCGTGAATAATGAAGCGCATCTGCGGGCGCAGATTATCAGACGTTTTGGCTTTATCCCGGACGGGATCAGGGTGATGACCTGGTTTGAGTTTCTGCACGGTTTTTGCTTCCGGCCTTACCTGCAGGAGCAGCTGGTATCGCGTGGCCTGAGCTTCGACCAGCCCCCACCCAGAATACCGCGCACGAATGCCCGGCATTATCAGGATCCCGCCGGACGGCTGTATCACCGGAGGCTCGCACACTTGCTGACAGCCCGCGGGCTGCTGCCGGATATCCGTACCCGGCTTGCCCGTTACTACGATGAACTGCTTGTCGATGAAGTCCAGGACTTTGCCGGACATGACTTTAATTTTCTGCTGGAGCTCTGCCGCGCGGAAATCACTGTGCTCTGTTGCGGCGATTTTTATCAACATACCTTTGATACAAGCCATGACGGCAACGTTAATTCAACGCTGCACGATGACATTACGCGATATGAGGCCCGCTTCGACGCAGCAGGTTTCAAGGTTGACCGGGACACGCTCAACCGAACATGGCGTTGCTCAGCTTCAGTGTGCGAGTTTATCACCGGGCAACTGAACATCCGTATCGCTGCCCATGGGAGACATGCCACCCTGATTGAAACGATCACAGATGCAGAGCGCACAGCCACCCTGCACGCCGATAATACGGTGATTAAGCTCTTCTATCGTGAACATCACCGTTACGGCTGCTATTCCATGAACTGGGGCGTCAGTAAAGGGCTCGACCACTTTAAGGATGTCTGCATTGTGATGGGATCCTCCCACTGGAAACTTCTAACCCGTCAGGAACTGGCAGCCCTTCCACCGTCGTCCCGTAACAGGCTGTACGTGGCATGCTCACGGGCGCGCGGCAACATTTATTTTGTTCCCGAAACTCATCTGCGCCGATTCCGAAATTGAGTTAGCTGCTTCTCAGTAGGGCACAATTCCGAAATAAAGCTGTATGGCCAACGACGTCACTTCAGGCTGGAAAAGTGCGGATCCGGTTTTGGTATTTTTCGGATCTGCGATGGATAAATGAGAAAACAGGATATGCACAGCATATCCATATGCCATGCATCTGCATATGTGACACCTATACAAATCAATCCGGCAGGCATATACTGCACATATGCACTCACACATCATGCATGATCAGCCGGAGGAACATCCATGCGCACAGTTTCTATATTTAAAAACGGCAATAACCGCGCCATCCGTCTGCCCCGGGACCTGGATTTTGACGGCGTCAGCGAGCTGGAGATCGTCCGGGAAGGGGACAGCATCATTCTGCGTCCCGTCCGGCCGACCTGGGGCTCATTCGCGCAGCTGGACAGGGCCGATCCGGACTTTATGGCGGAGCGTGAGGATGTGGTCAGCGATGAAGGACGCTTTGAGCCATGAAGAAAACCTGGATGCTCGACACTAACATCTGCTCGTTCATCATGCGCGAGCAGCCGGCAGCGGTGCTGAAGCGCCTGGAGCAGGCGGTGCTGCGCGGTGATCGCATCGTGGTCTCGGCCGTGACGTACGCCGAGATGCGCTTCGGCGCCACCGGCCCGAAGGCCTCGCCGCGCCATATTCAGCTGGTCGACGCGTTCTGCGCGCGCCTCGATGCTGTCCTGCCCTGGGACCGCGCCGCGGTGGACGCCACGACGGACATCCGGGTGGCGCTGCGCCTCGCCGGGACGCCGATCGGCCCGAACGACACGGCCATTGCCGGGCACGCCATCGCGGCCAGTGCCGTCCTGGTGACGAACAATGTGAGAGAGTTTGCGCGGGTCCCGGGCCTGATGCTGGAAGACTGGGTAAAATAAAACCGAAAAAAAATGTCGTTACGGAGACGACAGACATGAATGCTGAACACCCGAACTACGGCTGGCTTTTCAGTGAACGGGGTTCGAGGTCCAATGATGTAAAAAACCACGCTAAGAGGTTAATTCATTGTTTGTATTGAAATTTAACGGTCTTAACTCGCCCTTCAAAAATATCTTCTGGTAACGAAAACGTATAGCAAGTCGAGGAAAATATCTGGAAGGCAGCATCGGCGAACAAATTTCTTTGTATCGTGAAAACTTTCCCGAAAACTAGGAGGAAATGGAAGAGGATGGTTTCTGACGAAAAAATGCCCTGGCGGCATAGTCTGGATCCATGACTATGGCTATGAAGACTGGACCTGATACACCGCTAGTCATAACGACTCTTCGGAGCCGTTAAGCAGTCACTCGCCAATACGAAGGTCAAATAAAGTTACGCAATGACCACCCGCCAGACTCCCCCTGAAAGGGGGGAGAATGCGCGGGCAAATGTTCAGGCCATCATTCGGCCGCCTGTGATTTACAAGGGTTAGCGTCGTCAGTCTTCAGAGTTCATGGTCCCACGGCGGGTTAGCCCCTGGCCTGGAGACCGTCACCGCGGCGGCACGCATACCGAGATTGATCGCGCGGCGCACCTGCTCTCGTGACAATGTGACTAATTTAGGCTTCTCAAGGAGTCCGGCCTGCGAAAGGCTGGCGAGAATACCGGCATTGACCGTGTCCCCGGCGCCGACGGTATCGGCAACCGTTACGCGAACTCCTGGAACATGAAGATGGAAATTAGCGGTCCAGGCATCGGCGCCGTCAGCCCCGCGGGTGACCACAATAAGTTTTGGTCCCAGAGCAAGCCAACGGCGTATGACCTCGTGTTCTTCGCCGGGTTCGGCAAACCACGCGAGGTCCTCATCGGAAAGCTTGACGATATCCGCTAGGGCAATCATCCGCATCATGCGCGCTAGGTGTTTCTGCCGGTCCAGGATGAAGATTTCACGGATATTGGGATCGAGGAACATCACCCGGCGCGGCGCCTCTCTTACCATCAGCTCTTCATAAACGCTGCCGCACGGTTCGGCTATCAGGCTGATGCAGCCGAACAGGACGGCAGATACGTCATCACCGAGCGTCGGCAGGTCGCTTTCAGTCAGCATTCTGCCGGCGCTATTCTCATCGTAAAAGGTATAGCGCGCCTGTCCGCCTTCCAGCCTGACAAAGGCCAGCGTGGTCGGTAGCGGTGCGCGGGTTGAGGGCGAATAATCCACGCCAGAGGCCTCAAGCGTGTGGCGCAGCATGTCACCCATAAAATCGTCCGATAAACCGGAAAACAGCGCGACCGCTATCCCCTGGCGCCCCAGGGCAATGGCGGTATTGAACGCCGCGCCGCCGACGCAGGGCGTAAAGGCGGGAGCATTTTCACGGCTCCGGCAGGGCAGCATATCGATCAGGGCTTCTCCGCAGCAAAGGATCATGGCTTTTCCTCCTGACTCACCGCGACCTGCGGCGGCGTTTCCAGATTGTCGGCTACCTGCATCCAGTTGTCAGCGAATATCCCGCAGGCGGTTTTGATATCAACCCCGACCGGAAGCTCCGGACACTCGTTTTCCCCGTTGCTGCCCCAGTTCACCCAACCGGACTGACGGCGCTGGACTATCTGAAACGCGCCGGAGGGGCGGGAGGTCCACCAGATCATCGCCCGGCCGCTCGCTGAATCGTACTCGACGGTTTTACTGGCTGGTCCCGGGAACACGGTTTCATCCGGCACAGCGGAAACGTTGACGGGAGAATCAGTCAGGTGCCATTTCCGTTCATTCAGGTCGGCTCGTACGTGCGCCCGGGCGCGCACTACGCCAAGCCTTTCGCGGATTTCAGTTTCATCCAGCACGTTTTCCCAGCGGCAGAACATTCGCCAGTAAAGATCCCAATGAGCGGAGGCCATATCGGCGAGCTGTTCGCGGAATTCGGCAAATTTCGGACTCTGGTTTTCAGAGGTGGTAACGGTATGAGCCACCATGGCGACCAGCTCTTCGGCGTAGGGATCGCCTGCGCGATAGCGGGTACCGCCGTAGGCCGCGAAGCGGTCAAACAGCAGTTTTCCCGGACCGCTTTCAAACTCGTCGCCGACGGTGATCTTGTTGGTCACTGAACGCCCGTTAATGACCGTCGAAAAGTCATCAACCCAGTAGCGCCGCTGAAACCACGGGGTATTCCAGCTGAACTTCCAGTCGATGGTGAAGTGCTTACCGCGCAGCTCCGCTAATAATCCATCGGGGATCGTGCCGTGCATGCGATAGTGATGATAGACTGGGCCTTCCTCAACAATTTCAATATCTACGAGGGTATGTTCCGGCGGGTTAATCAGCCCATTTTCCGGGGTAAAGAACGGACCGTAAAAACCGCCGATGGCGTTATTCCCGGAAGGAAGCAGCTCGACGTTGTCCTGCAGACAGCGAAAATGGCGCAGTCCCCACTTGGATGAACCCACGCCCTGGGCGGTTCCCCGACACATTTCCAGATCGAAGCAGCCGGTATTGAGGCGGACAAAACAGTCTTTCTCCCGGCCAGGCAGGCGGTGGATACCGGCGACGTCACCGACTTCTGCCGCCGTTAGCGGCCGGTCAAGCCGCATCCGGAGCGTGCCGCTGAAGCTTACCGTTGCGATAAAGGCGGTACTGTTTTGCGTCGACTCATGAGTGAGGCGCTGGCAAAGGATCCGTTGGTCCTCGCTGGTGATTGCCCACCACAGGGGCTCCTGCAGTTTCTCGGGGAGAGTAAACGTAATCGGTTCGCGATCCCGGGTACCGTTCATCGGGTCCGTCAGCGTAATGTGATATGTCATGGGCGTATACTCCATTAAAATTTAAGCATGCGAAGACCCGCCGCCAGCGCGGCGGATAAACAAAGCGTCAGGGAAAGCTAGCGGGTACGGGCGATCTCTTTTTTCCGCCAGAAGGTAAACAGTTCCGGATGCTGCTTCAGTCCGTCAATCGCCACGGCAAGAATGATGACGATGCCTTTAATCAATAGCTGGGTGAAAAAGGGGACGCTCAGCAGAATCAGGCCGGTGCTGAGCACGCCGAGAATTATCGATCCAATCAGGGTGCCGATAATTCGCCCGCGTCCTCCGGCGAGGCTGGTGCCGCCCAGCACTACCGCCGCAATGGCGTCCAGTTCATATCCCGTACCCGCCGTAGGCTGGGCGGAAATGACCCGGGCGGCGAAGATAATGCCCGCTAGACCCGCGCAGACGCCGGCAATCATATAAACCGCCGCCAGTACGCGTTTTACCCGGACGCCGGCCAGGCGCGCGGCCTGGGCGTTGCCGCCGACGGCATAGATATGACGACCGAACCGCGTGCGCTCAAGAATAAACCACGCCAGCAGATAAACCACCAGCATAATAATGACCGGAACAGGGATGCCGGCGAGATAGCCATTCCCCAGCTCGCGGAAGCTCAGGCTACTCGATACAATAGGTTGCCCTTCGGTAATGGTATAGGCCATACCGCGCAGGAAGGTCATTGTGCCGAGAGTGACGATAAAGGGCGCGAGAGCGAGATAGGCGGTGAGCACGCCGTTCAGCAGACCGCAGAGCGCGCCCACGCCCACGCCGGCCAGAATCGCCAGCGGCGCAGGGATCCCGGCCATCGCCGCAACCACCGAGATCACGCCGGAGACGGCGACGATAGACCCGACGGACAAATCAATTCCGCTGGTTAAAATGACGAAGGTCATTCCCGCCGCCAGAATAGCGTTGACGGAAATCGAGCGGGCGATATTCAGCAGATTATCGACGCGGTTAAAGTTTGGTGCAAAGGTCGACATCAGGATCAGCAGCACCAGCAGAACGATTAAGATCCCCACCCGATCCCACCATTTCGCAAAATCAAACGGCGCTTTGACCGGCAGTTCCGTCACAGGTTTATTGTTGTCCATGGCATTCTCCGGATTGACTGGTAAAGGTTCCTGTTGCGTGCAGCATCACTTCTTCTTCCGTTGCTGAATATGAGGGTAACTGGTGAACGATTCGGCCGCCGCGCATAACCAGCACGCGGTCGCTGATGCCGATGGCCTCCGGTAAATCGGAGGAGATCACCAGAATGGCTTTCCCGGCGCGGGCGAGTTTGTCTATCAGTTCGTAAATTTCCCTTTTGGCGCCGATATCCACGCCGCGGGTCGGTTCATCGAGGATTAGCAGCCTCGAATCGCGCAGCAGCCAGCGCGCCAGCGCCGCTTTCTGCTGGTTTCCGCCGGACAGGGCGCTGACGGGTAGTTCGACCGCATTTTCCCGCAGCCGTAACCGTCGCATCTGCTCAAGGACGGCGGCGCGGATGGTTTTGCGTTTAACCACGCCGCCGGCGACAAAGTTCTCCAGCGAGCTGATATCAATGTTGTGCTCAACCGAATGACCCAGAAACAGGCCCTGGGTTTTGCGGTCCTCGGTCACCATCCCGATTCCGTCGGCGATGGCGGCGGTGGGATCTGACGGATGGCTTACCTTGCCGTTAATACGCACGCTTCCTTGGCTACGAGGGTCGGCGCCGAATAACAGCCGGGCCACTTCGGTTCGGCCAGAGCCAACCAGCCCGGACATGCTGACGACTTCGCCCGCTTTGACCTCAAAGGAGACCGGGCCGGTTGCGCTACCCGCCAGATCCGCGACCTCCAGCAGTACTTTGCCGGGCGTACGCGGTTCGTGCTGATAGAGATCGACGATTTGACGGCCAACCATCATGCGTACGATATCGGTGGTCGAGACGCTGCTCAGAGTTTCCGTGCCGATCCACGTGCCGTCCCTGAACACCGTGACCCGGTTTGCCAGCTGCCATACCTCTTCCATGCGGTGTGAGATGTAGACCATCCCGACCCCATCCTGACGCATTTGCTCGATAAGCCGGTAAAGCTGGAGGGTCTCTGCCCGCGACAGAGCGGCGGTCGGCTCATCAAGCACCAGTACTTTTGCGTTTTCACTGACGGCGCGTGCAATCTCGACCATTTGCTGACGTCCGATGCTCAACGAGCCGAGCGGCGCCTGCGGGTCGATGTCCGCGTTAATCCGGTCCAGCTTCTCCCGGGCCTCACGGAGCATCCGTTTGCGATCGAGAATACCGGCGAAAGAGGTCTGTTCCTGGCCGAGAAATAGATTTTCCGCCACAGTCATATCGGGAACCGTATTCAGCTCTTGATGGATGATGGCGATGCCATATTTGCGCGCATCTCTTGGCGTGCGAATATCAATCTCCTGCCCGTTGATATAGATCGCGCCGCTATCGCGCTGCTCGTTTCCGGAGAGGATCTTCATCAGCGTGGATTTACCCGCGCCGTTTTCCCCCATCAGGGCATGGACCTCTCCGGCGAATAAATCAAAGCGTACGTTGTTCAGTGCGAGGGTCGCGCCGTAGCGTTTTGAAATCCCTTCCAGCCTAAGCAAGGGGGATGAAGTGATGTCGGCCATTGTCTTTGCCCTCCGGGATGAACCCAATCGTCATCCCGTTTTTGCCTCTTGAGTGATGATGTGATTACCAGCCAGGATAGCTATCTACGTTGTCGCGCGTGACCAGCACGCTGGGGATCAATACGGTAGGGGACGCAATATGCTTGCCATCAACCATATCCTGAGCAAGCGAGATGGCCTGGCGCACCATTTCGCCCGGGTTTTGCGTGGCGGTACCAATAAACGGTGAGCCGCTGCGCTTGAGTTCTTCAACCGCTTCCGGGCTGCCGTCTACGCCGGTGACTTTAATCGCACCGGCTTTGCCGGCCTGCTCAACGGCCAGCACCGCGCCGAGCGCCGCAGGATCGTTCATACCGAAAATACCGGAGACATCCGGATTGGCGGTGAGCATATCGGTGGTGACCATCAGGCCGGAAGCGCGGTCGTTGCGGGATGCCTGCTGCCCGACGATTTTGATATCTGGATATTTTTGCGCGACGTTTTTACAGCCTTTGATGCGGTCAATAATGGTTTGAATCGGCGTGCCGTCCACCAGCAGCACTTTGCCTTTGCCGCCCATTTGGCTGAACAGATATTCGCAGGAGGTTTCGCCGGCCTGGATGGCATTGGTCATGATCGCCGCGTCAGCGCCCCTGGCGGGCGTATCGACCGCGATAACGATAATTCCGGCGGCTTTTGCCCGCTGAATGGCCGGCTCGATGCCGGACTCATCGACGGCGGAAATAATGATCAGATCCACTTTCTGCTGAATAAAGGCGTCAATCTGCGTGTTCTGGTTTGCTAGATCGACCTGCGCATCTTGTACTATAAGGGCTTCCCCGGCATGTCAACGCCGGTGTTTACGGTTTCTGTCTGCACTATAGTAAAAAAATAAAGGGGAGAGACTGCGGTACTATAAACGGTCATGATGAATCGTCATCGATTCGGACCCTGATGAAAGACGCTCGTGAGGCTCTAGTTCGTTAGTCGGGTACACTTGCCCTGTACAATAAGCAGATATACCTCACGGGGTCTAACCCTTTATCATCAACGAGTTGCAGAACAGATGGTCATACAGCTTTGTACTTTAGCTAGCTGAGTACAACCTGAAATCATCACCGTAATGCAATGATGCCCAGCACAGTCTTGCATTTTTGGCAGCGATGGCAACAACAGCGCGCCAGTATCCTCTGCGTTCGACCAGTGAGCAGACCCAACGACTGAATAAATCAGTCCTTTTCTCCGCCCCGATCAGTACCGAGCGGGCACCCTGAACCAGAAGTGTTCTCAGATACGAATCGCCAGCTTTCGTTATCCTGCCAAGCTTCGACTTTCCGCCGCTGCTGTACTGCGATGGTGTCAGTCCCAGCCAGGCTGCCAGCTGGCGCCCATTCTTAAAATCATGTGCATTACCGATACTGGCGACCAGCGCACAGGCCGTTGTGGGGCCAACGCCCTTCAATTCCATCAGCCGCTGACTGCGATGATCTGTTTTGGCCATGCGGGACAAAATTCGGTCATATTCAGCGATGTTATCTTCAATGCGAGCAACGTGCTCCAGCAAATCATCAACACATTGCTGAACCTGAAGTGGTAAAGAATTCTTCTGCTCAAAAACTATGTGGCGCAGGGCATCTGTACTTTGTGGGGCGATAACGCCGAATTCAGATATCAACCCCCGGAGACGATTATATGTTGCTGTTTTCTCTTCGATAAAACCCTGTCGGGTACGATGCAGACACTGCATTGCCTGCTGGCTCTCATCCTTAACCGGCACAAACCGCATATGTGGGCGACGAACCGCCTCGCAGATAGCCTGAGCATCAGCTGCATCATTTTTCCCTGATTTACCAGCCATGCGGTAAGGCGATACAAATTTAGCGGCCATCAGACGCGGCTCATGACCATACTGCCGAAACAGTCTTGCCCAGTAATGAGCCCCGGAGCACGCCTCCATCCCGATAACACAGGGCGGCAAACCAGCAATCAGCCCGGGAAGAGCTGCGCGGGTTACTCTGGATTTAACCAGAACGGTTTTGCCATTCTGGTCAACGCAATGAACAGCGAACACATTTTTAGCAAGATCGATACCGACAGTAGTAATGGTCATAACGAATCCCTCCGGGGTTGTGTTTACCCCATGATTGCACAAGAGTTAATCAGGCGCATAATCAGGGGAAGTCCCTTCCATTCGTTAAGCGCATTATTTAACCAATCTTGGTTCGTAAGGGGTTGATTTTGCGTCAGTGGCTATCGCTTTTAAGTTGTCGCTCTTGCAGTATCGCATTTAGGTTATCCGATTAAGGTCAAACCTCTGAAAATGCGGTAATGGTGCCAACTTACTGATTTAGTGTACGATGGTGTTTTTGAGGTGCTCCCGTGGCTTCCATCTCCATCAGTTGTCCCTCCTGCTCAGCTACTGAAGGCGTGGTGCGTAACGGTAAAAGTACTGCCGGACATCAGCGCTATCTCTGCTCTCACTGCCGTAAAACATGGCAACTGCAGTTCACTTACACCGCCTCTCAGCCCGGTACACACCAGAAAATCATTGATATGGCCATGAATGGTGTTGGATGCCGGGCAACCGCCCGCATTATGGGCGTTGGCCTCAACACGATTTTACGTCACTTAAAAAACTCAGGCCGCAGTCGGTAACCTCGCGCATACAGCCGGGCAGTGATGTGATTGTCTGCGCTGAAATGGACGAACAGTGGGGCTACGTCGGTGCTAAATCACGTCAGCGCTGGCTGTTTTACGCGTATGACAGGATACGGAGGACGGTTGTGGCGCACGTCTTCGGTGAACGCACTCTGGCCACACTGGAGCGTCTTCTGAGCCTGCTGTCGGCCTTTGAGGTCGTGGTATGGATGACGGATGGCTGGCCGCTGTATGAATCCCGCCTGAAGGGAAAGCTGCACGTAATCAGCAAGCGTTACACTCAGCGAATTGAGCGGCATAACCTGAATCTGAGACAACATCTGGCAAGGCTGGGACGGAAGTCACTGTCGTTCTCAAAATCGGTGGAGCTGCATGACAAGGTCATCGGGCATTATCTGAACATAAAACACTATCAGTAAGTTGGAGTCATTACCCGGCCAGCCTTAGCCGTAGCTAAGGATAATCGCGAAAATATACTACGGCAGAGGCTTAACGTCAGTATTTCTACTGCTGAGCATAAGCGGTGGTCACGAATGCCGCGAGGCGGCATGGAGGCGCCATCAGGTGGTAAACAGAATACTGATGGTGAGTGGCGCCGGGACCCGGCGTAGCCGGAAATGCAGCTTCAATATTCGGGTTAAGAATGCCGAGCAGTGCGCAGGCATTCCGGGAATGCGCCAGAGGCGCATAGAGGCGCCCTCAGAAGTTGACCAGAGCACGGTTGTTAATGGCGCCGTAGCCCGGCGCAGCCGGTTACGCTGTTGACAGGTTCCACCAATCCATCCCTTCGCCCTGCTAAGCCATAACCCGCTGATAGCCATGATGTGGTTTCATTAAGCCCTTTTAACTCCGGTGAGCGGGCTGTACGGCGCTTGCGACGTACAGGGCGTGATTTCCGGAGCCGTGGTGCCGGCGAAGCCGGTGCCCGGGGGCTGTACTGAGAACCTGCCGCGATGTTACTGGCAGCAACTTAAATGTTTAGTTACATCATCCAGCATTTAAAGCGATGTTGTTCCGGGCCTTTGGCCCGGGGCGGCCTCGCTTTTCAGTGGTGGGGAGGGGCTGTGAGGGTTCAGGCAGGCACTGTTCCTGCTTTTGAGTGAGTATTTTG